>JBBIHW010000242.1:2998-5272 GCA_037446795.1 Acidobacteriota bacterium | reverse complement strand
CGTCCTCGATCCACGCCGAGGGGCGGCTCGCGCGGGCGGCGATCGAGCGGGCGCGCGCGAGCGTCGCAGCCCTCGCAGGCGTCGCTCCGGGGGCTGTCGTGTTCACGAGCGGCGGGTCGGAGGCGATCGCGGCGGCGATTCGCGGAACGTGCGAGAGGGCGCCCGGGCGCCGGAGGCGGATCCTCGTGTCGAGGATCGAGCACTCGGCGGTCCTCGAGGGGGCGCGGCTCATGGCGCGGCTCGGGTGGGCCGTCGAGGAGGTCGGCTGCGGGCCGGACGGGCGGGTCGCTGCGGAGGCCTTCGCCGAGCGGATGAACGAGGACGTGGCGCTCGCGGCGCTGCAGTGGGCCAACAACGAGACCGGCGTGATCCAGCCCGTGGAGGAGGTCTCGCGACTGTGCCGCGAGGCCGGTGCGGTCTTTCTCGTGGACGCGGTGCAGGCGGCCGGCAAGCTGCCCCTGGCGCCGCGTCCGTTCGAGCCCGACCTGCTCGCGGTGTCGGGCCACAAGATCGGGGGCCCGCAGGGCACGGGAGCCCTCGCGGTGAGGGACGGGCTCGCGCTGGCGCCGTTGATCCCGGGCGGCGCGCAGGAGAGGCGCCGGCGGGGAGGAACCGAGGCCGTGGCGGCCATCGCCGGCTTCGGCGAGGCCGCGGAGGCGGTCCTGCGCGATCTCGAGCGGGAGGCGAGCCGGCTGGCTCGGCTGAGGCAGCGCCTGGAGGACGGACTCCGGGGGATGTTCGCCGGTGTTCGGATCCATGGGGAAGCCGCGCCGCGGCTTCCGAACACCGTCAACTTCTCGATCCCGGACGTCGAAGGGGAGACGCTCGTGGTCGCGCTCGACCTGCTCGGCTTCGCCCTGTCCACCGGCTCCGCCTGCGCGTCGGGGGCCGTCCGGCCCTCGCACGTCCTGTCGGCGATGGGCCTGACCGAGGCGGACTCCCGTCGCGCCGTCCGCGTGTCGCTCGGCTGGTCCACGGACGACGAGGACGTCGAGCGGCTGCTCGAGGCGGTCGGTCCTGCGGTCGAGCGGGCTCGTGCTGCCGCGCGCTCGGCCGTCCATTGAGGATCCGGTGGGCGGCAGGGGCGGTTCCCGTCCGATGAGAGAGGAGCTGACCGCGGTCGCCATGAGCGGCGGCGTGGACAGCTCGGTCGCCGCCGCGCTGCTCGCGGGGGCGGGGAGGCCGGTCGTCGGCTTCTCCATGCAGCTCGTGGACCGGCTCGCGGGCGAGGCGGACCGCTACGGCCGGTGCTGCTCGCCCGAAGACTTCCGCGATGCGCGGGCCGTGGCCGACCGCTGCGGCTTCCCGCACTACGTCCTCGACCTCGAGGAGGAGTTCCGCGAGGCGGTGCTCGTCCCGTTCGCGCGGGACTACGCCCGCGGGCGGACCCCCTCCCCGTGCGTCCGCTGCAACACGTTCGTCAAGTTCGGGGCGCTCCTCGCCCGCTCGCGCGCGGTCGGCGCGGAGCGGCTCGCGACGGGCCATTACGCCATTCTCGAGCGCGACAGGCGCACCGGCAGGACGCTGCTGCGCCGGGCCGCGGACGCCGACAAGGACCAGTCGTACTTCCTGTTCGACCTCACCGAGGAGCAGCGCAGGCGGGCGGAGTTTCCGCTCGGCGGGCTCCGGAAGGAGGAGGTGCGGTCGGTGGCGCGCGAGCTGGGGCTTCCCGTCGCGGAGAAGCCCGAGTCGCAGGACCTCTGCTTCGTGTCTCGGGGCGAGAGCTACCGCTCGTTCCTCTCCCGCAGTGGGCTCGACTGCGGGGAGGGCGGGCAGATCGTGGATCGCCACGGGCGCGTTCTCGGCCGGCACCGGGGTCTCGGCAACTTCACCGTCGGCCAGCGCCGCGGGCTCGGGATCGCGACCGGGCGGAAGCTGTACGTGATCGGGATGGACGCCGGCAGCCGTCGCGTCGTCCTCGGGACCGAGAGCGAGCTCTTCCGCGAGGAGATGACCATCGAGCGCGTGCGCTGGATCCCGTTCGAGCGTCCCGGCGGGGCGCTGCGGGCGACGGTGAGGGTCCGCTCGAACCACGAGGGCGCAGCGGCGCGAGTCGAGGATCTCGGCGGGGGGCGCGCCCGGGTCCGCTTCGACTCGCCGCAGCGCGCCGTGACACCCGGGCAGGCCGCGGTCGCCTACGACGGAGACTTGGTGCTCGGCGGCGGCTGGATCGCGGGGGATTGACGCGTCGGGGTGCCGGGGCGACAATACGAATCGCTGACCCGGGCACGAGCGGGAGTAGCTCAGTCGGTAGAGCATCGGCTTCCCAAGCCG
>JBBIHW010000242.1:0-2964 GCA_037446795.1 Acidobacteriota bacterium | reverse complement strand
TCCCGCTCCAAGCGAAGGCCCTGAAGCCGATCGGGTCGAGGTTACCGCGAGAGGGTCCAGTCGGTCCGGGCGCCGCGGCCCGGACCCGCGCGCCGCGCAGGGGGGATGCGCAGGCCACCGGTCCGCGCGGATCGTCTGTTCCGCTCCCGAAAACGCGGAAGAGCGCGATTCTTCCGGCCGCCGCGGTCTGTTTTCGATGGTCCGGCATCCTGGAAACTGGTACTTTTTCGACGAACCCCGACCGTCGGTTCGGGAAAGGAGCGACGTGTCGGCAGCCGGGGCTGGCGCGTGAACAAGATCGTCCTCTTCGAGGACCCCGAGACCTTGCGCGAGCTCGAGCACTCCTTCGTAAGTCGGTCGGACTGCGCGCTCGTCACGGCCAGGACGGGCGCCGAGCTGCTCGACGCGGTGCGGCGGGAGCGGCCGCGCGTCGTGCTCCTCGACGCGAGCCTGCCGGGCACGAGCGGGCTCGCCATCTGCCGGGCCATCAAGGCCGACCCGGCGCTGCGAGCCACGCCGGTCGTCTTCGTCTCCCTCCCGGTCGAGCACGACCGGTGCACCGAGGCGGGGGCCGACGGTTTCGTGTCGCGCCCCGCGAGCCGCGCGCGGCTGCTCGAGGCGGTGCGGCGGTTCGTTCCCGCCGTCGAGCGGGCGAGCGAGCGGCTCCCGCTCGTCCTTCGCGTGGACTACCGCGGCGAGCGCGGCCAGGAAGGATTCGGATTCACGCGGGACCTCAGTCCCGAGGGTCTGTTCCTGAAGACGCGGGAGCGGTTCGAGCTGGCCGAGGTCCTCGAGCTCTCGTTCTCCCTCCCCGTGCCCGGCGGGCGCCCGATCCAGGCAGCGGGCCGCGTCGTGCGGAGCACCGACGCCGGCGCCGATTCCCACGCGGCCGCCGGCGCGGGAGTCGTCTTCCATCGCCTCTCCGCGGGCGACCACCTCGCGATCTCGCGCTTCATCCGCGAGCGCAACGAGCAGGCGCCGTGAGGGCGCGCCCGCTTCTGCTCGTCACGTGGCCCGCCGAACTCGGGGGAGATGCGGCCATTGCGGCGATCGCCGTGGGCGTGGCCGTCCTGGTGGTCATGGCGTTGCTGTTCGCCGTGCTGTTGCTGTCCCGGCGGCAGCAGCGGCAGACGCTCGCCGAGCTGACGCTGGCGGTCGAGGAGCTCCGCTCGGGCAAGCTGCGGACGAGACCGGAGGTGGACGCGCGGTCGCCGTTCAGGCCGCTGGCCGACGCGGTCGTCCGCCTCGGGCACGATCTGAGCAGCAGGCTCGCGGATCCGGGGCGGGCCGGGCCGAAGCTCGCGGCGCTGCTCGACCTCGCCCGCGACCACGTGCTCCTGACCACCGACGCGGACGGGGACATCCGGGCGGTCTCCGGCCACGCGGAGGCCCTCCTCGGCTGGAAGGACCACGAGCTGGTGGGGAGGCCGGTGGCCGCCCTGTTCGAGGAGGAATCCTGGAAGGAGCTGCTGCCCCGCCTCGCGCGCCGCAACCTGCGGGAGAAGGGGGTGGACGCGGAGGCGGTCCTCGTGCGCCGCAGCGGCGAGAAGTTTCCGGCGCGGATCGCCGTGCGCCTGCTCCACGGTCCCGACGGCGACGTCACGGGCTTCCTGCTCGGGGTGGCCGACGTCGGCCGGCTCGCCCGCCTCGAGCGGGAGGTCGAGGACGCCGAGCGGCGCTACCGCGAGCTGCTCGACGGGCTCCCCGGCGGTGCCGCCATCCTCCGCACGGGCCGGCTCGTGTACGCCAACGAGCCGTTCCGCCGCCTGCTCGGTCTCGCCGCGGGCGAGCTCGAGGGGCAGCTGCTCAGGGACCGCGTGGACACGGGCGACGTGCTCGTCCTCGAGGACCGGCTCGCCGCGCTCGAGCGGGCGGCCCCGGCCGAGACCGAAACGCTCCGGCTGACCCTCGCGCGGGCGCCAGGGACCGCCACGGCCGAGCTCGAGCTTCGCCTGAGCGCGATCCGCTTCCGTGGCGAGCCGGCGGTCCTCGCCATCGTGGCGGACACGGGCGAGACGCGCCGGCTCGAGGCGGAGCTGCGCCTGAACCAGGCCCGGCTCGACAGCGCGCTCGAGGCGATGACGGACGGGGTGGTCGTCCTCACCGAGACCGCCTCGGGCGAGTTCGTTCGCATGACGAACGCGTCGTTCCTCGACACGTTCGGCCTCGCCCGCGAACGCGTGCTCGGGGCGTCGCGGCAGGACCTCGCGCGCATGCTCGAAGAGCGGGGCGACGGGGCGGAGCTGGTGGCGCGGCTGGTGTCGGCCGCGGCGGGTCCGCTGCGCGAGCCCATCGTGGTGGGCCGGGGCGAGCGCGCGGCGCACCTCGAGTGCGTCCTCGCCCCCCTCAGGGACCCCGCCGGGGGGCGCGCAGGTCGCGTCCTCATCTGCCGCGACCTGAGCGAGCAGAAGGCGCTCGAGCGGAGCCTCGAGGCCCACGCCGAGACCCTGCGCGACAGCCGCGGCGCGCTCGAGCGGACCGTGCGGCAGCTGGAGGACGCCCACGCCGAGCTCGCGGAGCGTTCGAGCCAGCTCGAGCGGCTGAACCAGGAGCTGCGGGCGCTCGACCGCATGAAGTCCGACCTTCTGGCGAGCGTTTCCCACGAGCTGCAGACGCCCCTCGTGGCCGTCCGCGGCTACACCGAGATGGTCGTCAAGGGAAGGCTCGGGCCCGTCACCGAGGAGCAACGCAAGGGACTCGAGCTCAGCCTCAGGAACGTGGACCGCATGATCGCCATGATTGACGAGCTGTTCGACCTCGTGCGAGGGAGGCCCGAGACGCTGCGGCTCGAGACCTTCCCGCTCGAGCCGCTGATGGACGAGGCCGTGGCGACCCTCGACGAGCTGGTCCGCCAGAAACGGATCCTGGTCACGCGGCGCGTGGAGGAGCCCGGGCTCGTCATCCAGGGCGACCGCAACAAGCTCCACCAGGTCTTCCTCAACCTGCTCTCGAACGCGGTCAAGT
>JBBIHW010000241.1:0-5280 GCA_037446795.1 Acidobacteriota bacterium | reverse complement strand
TCGCGCACCGGGGTGACCGGCATGAGGCGCGAGCGCGAGCGCGCGGCCCGCGAGCTGGCGCTGCGCGTGCGGGCCCGGACCGAACTGCCGGTCGCGGTCGGCTTCGGCATCTCCGAGCCGGGCCACGTCCGGGCGCTGCGCGGTGCCGCGGACGCCTTCGTGGTGGGAAGCGCGCTCGTGGACATCGTGGGCCGGCTCGGGAGCGGGCCGCCCGCGCGCGAGGCGATCCGGTCTCTCGCCCGGTCCCTCGTCGCGGCCGCCGCCAGCGGCTGAAGCGTCAGGATCCGCCGGGGCCGGGATGGCCCGCGCCGGGGCGGATCCGCTGCCGCAAGCCCTCGCCCAGGCGGTGGACCGACACGACCGTGGTCACGATCGCCAGGCCCGGGATCGTGGCGATCCACCAGGCGTCGAGCAACCGGTCGCGACCCTGCGCGATCAGGCTCCCCCAGGAAGGCACCGGTTCGGGCACGCCCAGGCCGAGGAAGGACAGCGACGACTCGAGCAAGATCGCCTGGCCCACACGCAGCGCCCCCTCCACGAGAAGCACGGGAGCGGCGGCCGGGAGGAGGTGGACGAGGGCGAGCCGAGGTGGCGAGGCCCCCGCCGCCCGTGCCGACGCGACCCAGTCGCGCTCCCTGAGGGAGAGGATCTCGCCGCGGGCGAGCCTCGCCGCAGCCATCCAGCTCGTGGCGGCGATGACGGCGATCGTGGTTGCGACCGAGGGCCTGGCGAGGGCGACGAGGAAGGCCAGCAGGAAGAGGCGCGGCACCGACAGGAACAGGTCCGCGAGCCTCATGAGCGAGGCGTCGAGGAAGCCCCGCGCGAGACCGGCCGCGAGGCCGACGAGCCCGCCGACGGCGACCGCGACCGAGGCGGAGCCGATCCCGACCGCGAGCGAGACGCGCGCGCCGTGGACGAGCCGGCTCGCCAGGTCCCGGCCGAACCGGTCCGTTCCGAGCGGGAAGAACGCGCGCTCGCGCCAGGCGCCCGGGGCCAGCTCGGCCGGGGCGAACTCCTCCCAGCGGGTGCCCCTGCGGATCGCCGCCCCGCCTCCCGAAAGCTCCCGCACCTCGTTCGCGTAGCGGAGCGAACCGTCCGCGAGGCGCACGGCGTCCACCCGCGAGAGCGGGGGCAGGCAGGCGAGGACGAGCCCGTCGGGCTGCGCAGCAGGGTCCGGGAGCCCGAGCCAGGGGGCGGCAGCGGCGACTCCTGAAAGGAGAATCAGAAACGCCGCTGCACCTCGCGCGGGTCGCCGGGTCATGGCGACACCGGCCTCGCCGCGCAGCGCACCCTCGGGTCGGCGGCGGCGAGGGTCACGTCGGCGGCGAGAGAGCCGAGGAGGACCAGGATCGCGGACAGCAGCGTCCCGCTCGCGACGACCGGGAGGTCCTCGGCGAGGATCGCCTCGTAGGTCAACCGCCCCATCCCGGGCCAGCCGAAGACGACCTCGATCGCGAGCGAGCCGGACACGAGCGCGGGCAGGGACAATCCCGCCAGGTTCACCACCGGCAGCAGCGCGTTCCTCAGGGCGTGGACGAAGAAGATGCGCCGGAGGCGAGCTCCCCGGGCCCGGGCCGACTGCACGAACCGCTCGCCGAGCGTTTCGAGCAGGCTCGCGCGGACGAACCGGCTCGTCGCGGCGGCCGAGCCGAGGCCGAGGACCCCGGCCGGCAGCGCCGTGTGCCACGCCACGTCGGCGAGCCGCAGCGGCCAGGGCCACGCCTCCGCCCCCACCGAGCGCATCGAGCCGGGCGGGAAGACCGGCGCCAGCAACGAGAGGCAGAGGATCGCCATGAGGGCGAGCCAGAAGCCAGGCATCGCGTAGAGGAACAGCGACAGCCACTCGAGCGCGCGGTCGAGCCGGCCGCCGCGGTAGCGGGCGGACACGGCGCCCAGCAAGATCCCCGCGGCGAAGTGAACGGCCAGTGCGGCTCCCGAAAGGAGCAGCGTCGGTGGCAGCGCCTGGGCCAGCACGCGCGAGACCGGCTGCGAGCGGGACACGGACCAGCCGAGGTCGCCCCGCAGCGCGAGGTCGCCGATCCAGGCCAGGTAGCGCGACAGCGCCGGCCGGTCGAGCCCGTAGGCGCGCTCGATCCGCTGCCGCACCTCGTCGGGGACCGGACGGTCGCCGAGCATCCGGTCCACCGGGCTTCCCGGCGCCCACTCGAGGGAGAGGTAGACGAGGGTGGCGAGGCCGAGAGCCAGGGGGACGCAGGCGGCGAGCCGGCCGACCAGCAGGCGCGTCACGCTCAATCGGCCACCCACCACCGCTCGATCCGGGCGAGCGGGTCGGCCGGGATCTCGATGTCGGCCTCCCTCAGGCGCGGTCCCACGGCGGCGAGGCGCTGCGTCTCGTAGAGGAACGTGTACGGCTGGTCCTCGTGAAGCCGCCTCTGGATGGCCGCGTAGATCGGCTTCATGGCTTTCCAGTCGGCGGCCTCCCGGAGCGCTGCCAGCAACCGGTCCATCTCCGCCGAGCGATAACCGACCACGTTGCCTCCGGCCGGGGGTATCGCGTCCGAGCCGAACACCGGCGCGAGATCGAGCTTCCCGGTGAACCGCCACCCGCCCAGGTAGGCGTCGAAGTCGCCCGAGGAGACCTTCTGCCGCAGCGCCTTCATCTCGAGCGGGCGAACCCGCGCCACCACCCCGATCCGGCGCAGCTGCTCCTGGAGCTTGACCAGGACCGCCTCCCGCAGCCGGTTGCCCGCGTTGGTGGTGATCTCGATCTCGAACGGGCGGCCGTTGCGTACGAGCACGCCGTCGCCGGGCCGCGGCGAGAATCCCCGCGCCTGCAGGATCTCGCGGGCCCGCGCGGGGTCGAAGGGCCACGGCTCGAGCCCCGGGTCCTTCATCCACCAGAAGGACAGGAGCGGACCCGCGCTCACCCGGCCGTAGCCGCGCAGCAGCTGCTCGACGATCCCGCTGCGGTCCACGGCGAGCGTCATCGCGCGGCGGACCGCGGCGTCCTCGAACGGCGGCCTGCGCGCGTTCCAACCGACGTAGTCGAACTGGGGCACGTCGAACGCGACGATCCGCACCCCGGGCGCCGTCCCCGCCCGCGCGGCGTCCTCGGGCGAGATCCCCTCGACGTAGTCGAGGGCTCCCGCCAGCAGCTGCGTCAGGAGGCTCCCGGCGTCCGGTACGATGCGCACCACGAGCCGGTCGAGGCGGGGTGCCCCCTCGCGGAAGTAGAGCGGGTTGCGCGACAGCACGATCTCCGCGCCCGGGGAGTGACGCTCGAGCAGGAAGGGGCCCGAGCCCACGCGCTCGGCGGACCAGTCGTGGGTCCGCCACTCGGACAAGGGGACGCGGCCGTGCACGTGCTCGGGGAGGATGCCGCCCTCGCAGGCGTCCGCGAGCTGGTCGGGATAGGCCCGCTCGAAGTGGAAGGCGACGGTGCGCGGGTCCACGGCGACCACGTCCCGGATCAGCCGCTTCGCGTCCGCGCCGACCCAGGCGACCTCGGGAGAGGTCTGCGCCCGCCAGGTGAACCGCACGTCCGAGGCGGTGATCGGCACCCCGTCGCTCCAGCGGGTCTCGCGCAGCCGGAAGGTCAGCACGAGACGGTCGTCCGAGAAGCTCCAGGACTCGGCCAGAAGCGGCTCGAAGGAGGCAGGATGTTCCGCTGCGTCCCCGAGCTCCTGGGCGAGCCGAAGGTGGATGCGCCGGAGCAGGCCGACCGCGAACGACTGCGCCGAGACGTACTCGTTCCACGCGTCCACGTCCGTGATGCTGCCGAGGACGGCGACGCCGCCGCGGTGCGGCCCCTCGGCGCCCGGGGGCTCCCCCGCGCCGCTCCTGCAGCCCGGGAGCGCGGGGACGAGCAGGATGGACAGCAGCAGGAGACCGGCTCGCCCGGGCCGGGCGCGGCGCGCGGGCGGAGGCAGCAAGCTAGGAGTCTCCCTCGTGCCGGGCGAGCTGCGCACGGATCGCATCGAGCGGGACGAGAGGTCCCTGCCCGATGCCAGGACAGAAGCGCCGGAGCGCTCGCCACCTCGCCGGGGTCTCGAGCGAGTCGGGCCAGAACGGAAAGGTCCGGCACTGCGCCGGTCGGGCCTCGTAGACGCTGCATCGGGTCGCGTCGAGGAACGGGCACCTCGACCCGTTCATCCGGAGCACGGTGTCCGGCCCCATCCGCCGCGTGTAGCGCCTGCGGAACGCTGCGGAAGCGAGCCCCAGGTGCGCCGCGAGCCGTTCCAGGTC
This sequence comes from Acidobacteriota bacterium, assembly GCA_037446795.1. Taxonomy (GTDB): domain Bacteria; phylum Acidobacteriota; class Polarisedimenticolia; order Polarisedimenticolales; family JBBIHW01; genus JBBIHW01. Next base: position 1,074 of record JBBIHW010000241.1, on the reverse strand, counting down.
GTCGTCCGAGAGGTGGACGTAGGCGTAGGAGCCGTGCCTCGTGCAGCAGCGACCGCAGTCCGGAACGCACTCGAAGCGAAGCCCCGACGCGTACCAGGGCCCTCCGGTGGCTGCCGCGTTGCGTCGGGCGACCGCTCGCACGAGGCAGAGTATATAGGTTCCGAACGAGCGTGAGGCCAGAGGCGGCCGCGCGCGTCGCTCGCTCAGGCGGCCGGGAGCAGGATGCGGAACGTGGTGCCGCGGCCCGGGGCGCTGTCCACCTCGATGCGGCCGCCGTGGGATTCGACCGCGCGCCGTGCGATCGCGAGGCCGAGGCCCGTGCCCGAGGACTTGGTGGAGAAGTACGGCTCGAAGAGGCGCTGCCGGACGGTGGAGTCGAGCCCCGGCCCCGTGTCCGAGACGAACAGGGCCACCGTCCCGTCGCCGGCCGGCTCGGCGCCGACCCGGAGGACGCCCCCTGACGGCATCGCCTCGAGGGCGTTCTCGACCAGGTTGACGACGGCGCGGGAGAGCACGCGGGCGTCCATGCGCACCGCGGGTGCGGGGCGCGAGACCTCCTCGATCTCCACGCCTGCGGGGCGAGCCGCGCGGTAGGGGGCGACAACCTCGCGCAGGAAGGCGGCCGGGTCCGTCGGCTTGAGGTCGAGCGCCGGCAGCTTCGCGTAGGCGGAAAACTCCGCCGAGATCTCCCGCAGCGCCTCCACCTGCTTGAGGATCGCCTCGAGGCAGGGCTCGACCTCGGCCGGCGGGAGGGCTCCGCGGTCCCGCAGGACGCGCCGGAGGTGCTCCGCCGAGAGCTGGATGGGGGTGAGCGGGTTCTTGATCTCGTGAGCGATGGCCCGGGCCATCTCGGCCCAGGCGGCGAGCTGGTTGCTGCGCGTCAGCTCGGTCACGTCATCGAGGAGGAGCAGATCGCCGGGCGCTGTGCGGTCCGGCTCGGGCAGCTCCACGCGGACGAGGCGCAGCCGGCGCCGGGTGCCGGCGTGTTCCAGGTCCACGTCGCGCGCCTCTGCGGCCGGGCTCGCGCCCTCGGCGATGGCCCGTGCCAGCGGCCGAAGCCCGGCTGCGCTCTCG
>JBBIHW010000240.1:0-5281 GCA_037446795.1 Acidobacteriota bacterium | reverse complement strand
CGCTCGAGGGCTCGCCGGGCCTCTGAGCGCCGCGCCCCCCGCCCGCCCGCCGGATCCTCGCGGCGGCGAGGGGAACAGGGCTGCGGGTCGCCGACCGTCCCCGAGCCGCACCGGCGGGGAGCCGGTGGCCTGAGCCCCCTTCGGGTTCTGACGACGCCTCGAGGGCTGGCCTGTCTTTCGGATCGCAACGACGACGGGGTCGGACTCGCTCCGAGCGCGCGGTCGCCCCGCGACCAGCGGTCCCCCGCCCTCCGCTCTCTGCATCGAGGAACGCCCGGCCGCATATAACCCGACGATATCGGTCCGAAACCCTGCCCGACATCCGTTCCGCGGTCCCCGGGGCCCGCGTATAAGAGTGCACACGCGCCAACGGGACGGTCCCGGTCCGGAGAGCCCCGTGCACCGGCCGGAGCGGGAGCTGCCGGACGCCGGCGAGGGGGAGGGGGCGATGGAGCCAGCGAACGGGCGGAACGGGACCCTCAAGGCAGTGGACCGCGTCGCCGAGTGGCGGTCCCGGCTCGCGATCGCCAGCGCGGGCGCGCTGAGCTTCCTCGCGATCACGGGACTCTCGATCTGGCTCCTGCCGTTCGGGGAATTCAACCAGTGGAGCGTGCTCCTCCACACGGCGGCCGGGCTGCTGCTCCTCGTGCCGCTGACGTGGTACGGCGTGCGTCACTGGCTCCTCTACCGCGAGCGCCTGCTGACGCCCATCAAGTTGCTGGGCTACCTGGCCGTCTTCGCCGCGGTCGCCTGCCTCGTCTCGGGCCTGGTGCTGACCTGGCAGCCGTTGTTCGGCACGCGGATCGGCTACCTGTGGCGCGGCGTGCACCAGTGGACGACGCTCGTGCTCGTCGTGTTCGCCGTCGCCCACGTCCTTCTCATCCTCCTCCGCGACTTCCGGGCGAGACGATCGGCCGCCCTCGCTCCGGTCTGGTCCGCCGCGGGCCGCTACGGCCGCGGGACGCTCGCGCTGACCGCGCTCGGCCTGGCCCTCGTCGCCCTGGTCGTGTACGCGTACGAGCCGCCGAGGCTCGCCACCGAGTTCCCCGCGGACTACGAGCTGTGGCAGCCCCGCAACCCCCTCTACGGCAAGAACCGACCCTTCGCGCCGAGCCTCGGCCGGACCCCCGGCAACCGCCCCATAGACGCGAGGCTGCTGGCGGGCTCCCGCAGCTGCGGCACGGAGGGCTGCCACGAGCAGATCGTGCGCGAGTGGCTTCCCTCCGCGCACCGCTACGCCGCGATGGACAAGGGCTTCCAGGCGATCCAGCTCACCATGGCCCGGCAGAACGGCCCGGCCTCCACCCGCTACTGCGGCGGCTGCCACGACCCGATCTCGCTGTTCTCCGGGACGAAGAACATCTACACGGACGAGAAGGACCTGACCGCACTCCACGGCTACCGGGAGGGCGTGTCGTGCCTGTCCTGCCACTCCGTCAAGGAGACCGACGTCCGCGGGAACGCCAACTACACGATCCACCCGCCCGCCCGCTACGTGGGCGAGCTGGAGTTCGACGCCACCGAGTCCCAGGCGTGGCGCCTCGTCCGCGACTTCCTGATCCGCGCTTACCCGAGGGCCCACGTCGCGGACCTGAGCAAGGTCATGTTCAAGAAGCCAGAGTACTGCGCGGCGTGCCACAAGCAGTTCGTGGACGAGGAAGTGAACAAGGTGGGCTGGGTGCAGCTCCAGAACCAGTACGACAACTGGCGGATGAGCAAGTGGGCGCGCCACCGGGAGGATCCCGCGCGCACGCTGGAGTGCCGCGAGTGTCACATGCCGCTGGTGGCCTCCACGGACCCTGCCGCGGGCGACGCCCTGGACTACGACCGCGATCCGCGGGACGGCAAGCACCGGTCGCACCGGTTCATCGCCGCCAACCAGCTCATGCCGGCGCTGCTCGGCCTCGAGGGCCACGAGGAGCAGGTCTCCCTGACCGAGCGGTGGCTCAAGGGCGACTTCCCCATCGCCGAGATCGAGGAGAAGTGGCATCCGGCCGGCGTGCCGGTCGTGGCGATCGAGCTGGTCACGCCCGTGCGCGTGCAGGTCGGGGACACCGTGCCGGTCCGTTGCGTCGTCACCTCCAACAAGGTCGGCCACGACTTCCCCACCGGGCCGCTGGACATCATCCAGTCCTGGGTCGAGCTGAGGGTGCAGGACGAGGCGGGAGGCGTCGTGTACGAGAGCGGCCTCGTGGATCCCTCCGGGTTCATCCAGCCCGGTTCGTTCCTGTTCAAGGCCGAGCCGGTGGACCAGTACGGGAACCTCATCGACCGCCACAACCTCTGGGAGATGGTCGGGGTCCGGCACCGGAGGGCGCTGTTCCCCGGTTTCTCGGACGCGGCCGAGTTCTCCTTCCTCTGCCCCGATCTCTCCCCGGCCGGGCGGTCGCGACTCCCGCGCGAGGAGCGGCACGCGTTCGAGGCGCCCGCAGCCGGCCGACTGATCGTCACCGCCCGACTGCGCTACCGGAAGATCGACCAGTTCCTGCTCAACTTCCTCCGGAGCGTGGGCTTCTTCGCGGAGTTCGACGGGAAGACGCTGACCTCCCCCATCACCGACATGCACCAGGCTCGGGCCGTCATCGAGGTCCTGCCGGCCGGGATCGCCGCCGCGCGTCGCGGCAGCCCGCCCGCGTCATGAGGAGGCGGCAGCTGACCCGCAGGCAGCGGCTGGTCCTCGCGACCCTCGCGCTCGGGGGCGTGGCCGTGCTCGGGGCGGGGGCCGCCGCCTTCCTGCGGCGGGCACCCGAGCCGTACAACACCGCGGCCGCCGCGGAGGGAATCACCTCCGACCTGGAGCGCGCGGTCCCCGCGGATCACCCGAAGGTCGCGTTCCGCGAGGTCTCCGCGGAGAGCGGACTGGTCTTCCGGCACTTCTCCGGAGCGCGCTCCACACAGCTGCCCGAGGACATGGGCTCGGGCGCCGCCTGGGGGGACTACGACAACGACGGCGACGACGACCTGTTCCTGGTGAACGTCGCGGGGCCGCTGACGCTGTCCGAGGCCGACAGGTCGCGGTCGGCCGCGAGCTGCGCGCTGTTCCGCAACGAGGGGGGAACCTTCGCCGACGCGACGGCCGCATCGGGGCTCGCCCTGCGGATCACGGGGATGGCCGCGGCATGGGGAGATTTCGACGGCGATGGCTGGCTGGACCTGGTCGTCACGTCCTATCCGCGGCTCCACCTCTTCCGGAATCGCCGGGACGGCACGTTCGAGGACGTGACCGAGGCCGCGGGCCTGGGGCGCTTGCGGGGCTTCTGGGCCGGCGCCTCCTGGGCGGACTACGACCGGGACGGCGACCTCGACCTCTACGTGTGCGGCTACGTGCGCTACCGCTTCGATCCCGCGGACCGCGACAGGGTCTCCCTTCAGTACCGGGGCGAGGTCCCCTTCACCCTCAACCCGTCCTCCTATCCGCCCGAGCCCAACCTGCTCCTTCGCAACGACGGCCCGCGGGGCTTCGCGGAAGTCGCCGCACAGGCCGGCGTGGCGAACCCGTCCGGGCGGAGCCTCTCGGCCGCCTGGTGCGACCTCGACGCGGACGGCTGGCTCGACCTCTACGTGGCCAACGACATCTCCGACAACGCGCTCTTTCGGAATCGAGGGGACGGCACCTTCGAGGACGTCTCCCACGCCACGGCCGTCGCGGATTATCGGGGCGCGATGGGCCTCGGCATCGGCGACTGGGACGGCGACGGCGACTTCGACATCTTCGTCACCCACTGGATCGCGCAGGAAAACGCCCTCTACAGCAACGCGCGGTTCCTCCCCTCGAGGCAGGAGCCGGCGGGGCTCCTGTTCGTGGACGTGGCCGACCAGTACGGCCTCGGCCAGATCGCGCTGGACTACATCGGCTGGGGCACGTCGTTCTTCGACTACGACCACGACGGCAGGCTCGACCTCCTCGTGGTCAACGGCAGCACGTTCCAGGACGAGCGGGCGCCGGAGAGGCTCGTCCCCATGCGGCACCTCCTGTTCTGGAACCGGGGCGCCCCCGACGGCTTCTTCGAGGTCGGCGCCGTCAGCGGGGAGATCTTCTTGCGGGCCACCGTGGGAAGGGGGGCGGCCTTCGCCGACTACGACCGCGACGGAGACATGGATGCCGTCGTCGTCAACCACGGCGATCGGGCCTGGCTGCTGCGGAACGACGGCGGGAACCGGCGCCACTGGCTCCAGGTGCGCGCCGCCGGAAGACGCCTGCGGTTCGGCGAGGGAGCCCTGGTCAGCGTGACCGCGCGCGGGGTGACTCGGATCCAGCAGATCGGCTCGCAGCCCTCCTACCTCTCTCAGAACGCGCTCATGGCCCACTTCGGCCTGGGCGATGCGGACACGGTGGACCGCGTCCGGGTCGTTTTCCTCGACGGGACCGTCGTGGAGCGAGAGGCCGTGCCGGCCGACCAGGTCCTGGTGGTGCGCGAGCCATGAACGCGGGGCGGGCACGACTCCGGCTTCGCGGAACCGCGCTCGGGGCAGCGGCGGTCGCCCTCGCCTTCGTCGCCGTGGCCGGGCTCAAGGGAATCCGCTCCCGCGGCCCGGCCGAGCCCGACCCGTACGACCCCGCCCGCAGAGCGCAGACGCGCGAGTTCTGGACCCACTACCGCGCGGCGAGCGAGGCCCGCATGAGGGGGGACGTCGCCCTCGCCGCCGCGTCGTACCGGGACGCGCTGCGGATCCGCCCGCAACACGAGGACTCGCTCTACTATTTGGGCAACTGCTCCTTCGAGATGGGGCGCTTCGACGAGGCATTGGAGGCCTACCAGCGGCTCGTCGCCGCGAACCCGACGGGCTCCTCGCGCGGATACGTGCGGATCGGCCTGATCCACGCGTGCCTCGGACCGGAGCCGCGCTGTGACCTCGAGCGGGCCGAGGCGGCCTTCCGCCAGGCACTCGCCCTGGACCCGGACAGCGGCGCGCTGCTCGGGCTCGCGGAGGTGGCGCTGCTGCGCGGGGAGTGGCACCGGGCCCGCGACCTCTTCGAGGAGGAGAACCGGGGCAACTCCATGAGCGTCGCCGCGCCGTACTTTCTCGGCTACCTCCGGTGGAGGGCGGGCGATGCGCCCGGCGCCTGGACCTGGTTCAGGGAAGCGGTCAGGCGCTGCGAGGTGCGCAAGCCCCCGGTGCCGTGGTCCGAGGAGGGCGACGTCAAGGCCAGCCCCGAGCTGCGGTGGCGGGCCCTCGCGAGCCAGAGCGTGCTGGGAGAGCACTGGCTGAGGGTCCGGCAGCTGGCGGGCGAGGTGCACCTCGCGACGGACCGCCTGGGGCCGGTTCCGTTCGTTGAGCT
>JBBIHW010000239.1:0-5333 GCA_037446795.1 Acidobacteriota bacterium | reverse complement strand
GGCGCGGCCGGCAGCCACGGCCGGCACGGGTTCGCCCTGGACGCGGTGCGGGTCGAGCCGGTAGACCTCGTAGCCGCCGCCCTTGAAGACCGAGAAGGCCAGCTCGCCGGTCTGCCGCGCCACGGACAGCGCGGGCGAGCTTTCGGTCACCCCGCTCACGCCTGTCGCGACCCTCGTGATCCGGCGGATCTCGCCGCTGTCGAGGGCGACCCGGTAGACGTCCGGCACGCCGTCCGGGTCCGCCACGAAATACAGGGTCTTCCCGTCAGGGGAGAACTGCGGGTTGGAGTGGGCGGCGCCTTCGAACAGGTCGAGTCTCTGGATCGTCTCCGACTCCAGGTCGAGCAGCGAAATGCCGAGCGGGCCGAACCGCAGCTCCTCGAAGCTCGTCTGCGGGCCGCGGTCGGAGACGAACGCGAGCGCGCGTCCGTCGGGCGACCACGCGGGCTGCAGGTCGGCGTAGCGGTCGCTCGTGAGCTTCCTCGCCGAACCGGAATCGAGATCCAGGAGGTAGAGGTCGCTCGCCCCGCTCGAGCGCCCCGAGAAGGCGAGCGCTCGACCGTCGGGGGACCATGCCGGATCGCTGATCGCTTCCACGCCGGGCGGGACCAGCTCGCGCGCGATCCTGCGCTTGCGCACGTCGAGCAGGACGATCCGGTCGTCCCCCTTCGCGACGGCGACGAGGGCGAGGAAGCGGCCGTCCGGGGACCACGAGCCCGCCGAGTCGATGAACCGGATCGCGTCGAGGTGCGCGTCCTTGGACGCGCTCAGCAGCCTGGCCCCGACCTTGCCGGTTTCCGCGTCCGCGAGATAGAGGTCCACGCTGAAGAGGTCCCGGCTCGACAGGAACGCCACCGTCCTGCCGTCCGGGCTGATCGAGGGCGCGAGGTTCAGGCGGGCGTCCGTGCGATCGCGGGTCAGGAGCGGGGCCGCGCCGGCCGGGATCGCCTCGCCAGAGCCGAGAAAGGGGCCGTACGCCTCGCGGATCGCATCGGCCCAGTCCCGGAACGCCTCCTCCACCGTCCGGCCGAGAACCAGCTCGATCGCCTTCGCCGCCCCGAGCCTTGTCGCCTCGCGGTAGAGGCGCGCCACGGTCTCGTCGCCGTGGCGCCCGCCGACGAAGGCCCAGAACGCGTGCCCGAACCGGTACGGGAAGAATCTCGGGTCGGTGGACAGCTTCTTGTAGGTCGGCAGCTCGTCGCGAAGGAGCGCGTCGCGGAGCCAGAGCGAGGTGATCGGGCTCTGCCTGCCGAGGGAGAGGTACTCGGCGAGCCCCTCGATCATCCACAGCGGCAGCTCCGCGGAGGGGGCCGCGCGCCCCTCGCCGCGCCCGCTCTCGGCCATGTCGAACTGGAAGACGTGGACGATCTCGTGGCCGAGGACGTGATCGGTGGCCGCGTAGCTTCCCGTGAGCGGGAGCGCCAGGCGGTGCTGCAGCGGCTCCGTGAACCCGCCGACCCCCTCGCCGATGAGGCCGCCGACGATCGTCGTCTGCTGGAAGTCGGCGTGGTCCGCGTAGAGGACGAGCGGCTTGCGCTTGGTGAAGCCGTGACCGAGGACCCGGGACAGGCGCGCGTACCACCGCTCCGCCATGCGGCCCACGTCCCGCACCGCCTCGTTGTCCCTCGGATAGTAGTGAATGTCGAAGTGCTCCGTCTCGAGGACGTGGAAGTCGAAACGCTCCCACTGGACCTTGTTGCGGCCGAAGTACTGGGCCGCCGCCGGCGGGCCGAGAACTCCGACAAGGAGCAGGACGCAGGCGCTGCGGGCGAGCCGCCTCGCCCCCGGGCGCACCCTCTGCCGGGTCGGCCGGTGGACATCGCGAGATGACAGCCGATTTCCCATGGCAGCATTCCCCGGAGGCCGATCCCCTCCGCGGCCCGCCTCGGCCCGACCCGCCCGATTGTTCCACCCTCCCGCCGAGGCGGCAAACGAGGGCTCCCGGCGCGCATCACGGCCGCGACGGCGACGCCGGCGACGCCCCTTGACACCGGGGAGCTGGAATAGGAAACTTGGCGCTGTTGTATCCACGACGGGTACATCGAGACAAGAGGAGGGACCGAAATGCGCGCGAGAGGTGCACGTTCGCTCGTGCTCGTCGCAGCGTCCGGCATCGCGGGCCTCGCTGCGCTCGCGGCGGGCGAGACGGGCTCGAAGCCATCCGAGCCCGACTGGCACATGAACGCCACGATCATCGAGGCGTGCAGCTGCCCCATGTTCTGCACGTGCTATTTCAACCCGGAACCCGCGGCCCACGGCGAGCACGACCACTTCTGCCGTTTCAACAACGCGTTCAAGGTCAACAAGGGCCACTACGGGACCGTCAAGCTCGACGGTGCCAAGTTCTGGGTCGCGGGCGACCTGGGCGCCGAGTTCGACGACGGCGAGATGGACTGGGCCGTGCTCACCTTCGACAAGTCGCTCACCAAGGAGCAGCGGGACGCGATCGGCGCGATCCTCGGGCACCTCTACCCGGTACGCTGGAAGTCGTTCAGGACCGCGGAGGGCGTGGTGGACACCTGGAAGTTCGACGCCGACAAGGCCGTCGCCACCCTCGACGGCGGCAGGACCGCGGAGGTGCGCCTCGCGCGGCAGGCGGCGAGCGCGAGCGCGCCCGGGCCGACCGTCATCCAGAACCTCAAGTACTGGGGGGCGCCGAGAAACGACGGCTTCGTGCTGATGCCGAACGAGATCGAGGCCTACCGGGCCGGCGACAGACCCTTCGAGTTCGAGGGGACGAACGGCTTCACGATCACGTTCGACATCGGCTCGAAGGACGTCGCCCAGGCGAAGGCGGGACGCTAGCTCGCGCGCGCTCGGCGAAGGCTCGACGGCGGGCGTGCCCGCCGTCGAGCGTGCGCCACCCTCGGAGGCCGCGGCTCACCTCGCGACGATGGAGATCACGGCGTAGGACAGCGCGCCCACCATTCCCGACATCGGGGTCGTGAGCAGCCAGGCCCACACGACGCGCCGCGCGATCCCCCAGCGCACCGCCGAGAGGCGCTGGACCGCGCCGACCCCGACGATGGCGCCGGTGATCGTGTGGGTGGTGCTCACGGGGATCCCCAGCTCCGCCGACAGGAAGAGCGAGGCGGCGGCCGCGGTCTCCGCGCAGGCTCCCCCGTAGGGGCGCAGCCGCGTGATCCGCATCCCCATCGTCTTCACGATCCTCCAGCCCCCGGCCATGGTTCCGAGGGCGATGGCCAGGTGGCAGATCAGGACGATCCAGAACGGGAGGTCCACGCTGCCTTCGGCGAACGCGATCTGCCGGTCCTTCCAGATCGTGGCGAACAGGAGCGCGGCGATGATCCCCATGGTCTTCTGCGCGTCGTTCGTTCCGTGCCCGAGGCCGTAGGCCGCCGCCGAGCCGAGCTGCACGATCCGGAACACCCGGTCCATCCGGTGCGGTGTGCAGCGGCGGAACGTGCGGACCACGAGCACGATGAACACGAGGCCCAGGGCGAACCCGATCATCGGGGCGACGACGATGAACTCCACGGTGGAGATGACCTTCGCCGTGTGGAGGACGCCCGTCCAGGCCCCCGCGTGAGCGATGGCCGCCCCGCCGAACCCGCCGAGCAGCGCGTGCGAGGAGCTCGTGGGAAGGCCGTAGTGCCAGGTGATCAGGTCCCACACGATGGCTCCCACGAGCCCTCCCAGGATCACCTCCGGCGTGACGAACTCCGCGTGGACCCACTTGGCCACGGTGTTCGCCACCGCGACGCCGAAACACCACGCGGCCGCGAAGTTCCACCAGGCCGCCCACACGACCGCGGGGCCGGGCCTCAGAACCCGGGTGCCGACGATGGTCGCGATGGAGTTGGCGGCGTCGTGAAAGCCGTTGACGAAGTCGAACACCAGCGCGACCGCGAACACGAGGAGGACGTACGGGTTCAGGGCGAGCGCCCCGAGCGTGCTCAGGAAATCGTTGGACATCGTCGGGCTTCCGGAGGGGAGCCGGGCCGGTCAGCTGTACTTCACGAGGACGCCCTCGATGATGTTGGCCACGTCCTCGCACTTGTCGGTGGCGATCTCGAGGTGCTCGTACAGGTCCTTCCACTTGATGACCTCGAGCGGGTCCCGGATCTCCCCGTTGAAGAGGAGGTTCAACGCGTCGCGCATCACCTGGTCGGCGTCGTTCTCCAGCTGGTTGATGCGGGCCACCTGTCTCGTGATCTCCTCGGCCTGCCGGAGGTCCCGCAGCAGGCGGATCCCGAGCGCGACCTCCTCCGAGGCGCGGTGGACGATCCGCCCCAGCTCCACGGCTTGCGGTGTCGGCCGCTCGATCTTGAACGTCACCAGGCGCTTCGCGACCGCGTCCACGTAGTCCAGGACGTCGTCGAGCCGGACCGTGAGCGCGTGGATGTCCTCCCGGTCGAGCGGGGTGATGAAGCTCTTGTTGAGACGAGCAAGCAGTCGGTGGACGATGTCGTCCCCCTCGTGCTCGATGTCGTGCATCCTCTTGCTGACCAGGTACAGCCCGTCGAGGGAGATGGACCCCTCGAGGCACTCGTCCCTCAACAGCTTGGCGGCGCGAACGACGGTCTCGGCCTGCTCCTCGAGAAGATCGAAGAACTGGATCTCGCGCGGGATCAGCTTCACGACTGCCCCCTTCGTCGGGACGGCTCGTCCCGGCGGGTTTGTATCACCCGGCGGGCGGCGCGAGCAAGCGCGACGGAAGTCCTCGGACCCACCGGGCCTCGGGGCGCCGTCAGGCCGCGCTTCGACCCGCCCTCCATCCCCCGCCTCCGGACCTGGCCAGGGCGATCCCGAGGAGCGCGCGGACGAGTCCCGCGCACGTCGCCAGCCAGGCGGCGAGGGCCACGTAGATGAAGACTCTGGGGATCGGCTGCAGGAAATCGAGATGCAGCGCCTCGGCCATCCAGTAGGTGCAGACGGTGTACATCCCCAGGGGGAAGACCGCGCCCCAGTAGAGAGGGTCGTACGCCAGCGGGAAGCGTTCGATCGCATGCCTCCAGACGGCCAGGACGACGAGCATCGGGATCCACCACGTCCCGGTGGCCCAGTACAGGATCGTGAACCCCTTCAGGAAAGGGAGGATCGCCTGGAGGAAAGGGGCCTCGGCGGCGTCGGCGTTCATGATCAGAACGGCACCGCCCAGCGTGGAGATCGCCATCGCGCCCATGTTGACCCAGTAGGGCGGCGTCAGATCGCTCGGGGAGAACCGGAAGAACATGTAGCGGTAGAAGATGAGGGAGATCATCCAGATGTAGAGCATCCCGCCCCACAGCCACAGGGAGAGGGCCAGGAAGTTGAACTCCAGCCGGCGGGGCTGGGGAAAGTGAGGGGCCAAAGACGCGCCGAGCACGGCC
>JBBIHW010000238.1:3462-5334 GCA_037446795.1 Acidobacteriota bacterium | reverse complement strand
CGAGCTCGGCCTTGGCCCGCAGGACCTCCTCACGGCTCGGTGCGGCGGTGGAGGTGGAGGGGACCGCGAGGGAGGCGGCGACCACGCCCAGGGGGATCCCGAGACCGAGCGCAACGATGCTGCCGAAGAGACCCAGGAACACCGTCAGGCCCACTCGTTCCCGGATCATGCTCGTCACGAGTTGGCTCCCCTGGATCGATCGGCCGAGATCGCCGCGGACGACCTTCCCGAGCCACCGCAGGTACTGCACGATGAAGGGGTCATCCAGGTGGTAACGAGCCCGGATCGCGGCGAGGGTCTCCGGCGTGGCTTGCCGCGACCCGACGAGCGCGCGAGCGGGGTCCCCGGGGGCGAGTTGCACGAGCCCGAACACACCGATCGAGATCGCCACGAGGAGCGGGATCGCGACCAGGAGCCGCCGACCGACGTAGAAGATGACCCGGTCCGATCTCACCCTTCCTCCCCGATCAGGTGGCGCGCGAACCAGGCGACGGTGCGACGCTCGGCGTCGAGCGCGTGCTCCCGCTCCCGGAACCCGTGTCCCTCGCGCGGGTACACGACGAGCTCCGTCTCCACCCCGTTGAGGACGAGTGCCTTGAAGAGCTCCTCCGCCTGTCCGAGCGGGGTGCACCGATCCTCGGCCCCGTGGAGGATCAGGGTCGGTGTGCGAGCCCGGGCGACGTGCATGATCGGTGAACGCTCCTCGAAGAGACGGAGCGCCTCTGGCGCCCGCTGGTCACCGCCGAACATCACCTCGGAGAAGGCGTGGTTGCACGTCAGATGGCAGCTCAGCATGTCCGTGATCCCCGCCACCATGACCGCGGCCCGGAACCGGTCGGTCGTGACTGCCGCCCACGCGGTCAGGTAGCCCCCGGAGCTACCCCCGGTGACGCCCAGTCGTCCGGGGTCGGCGATCCCCAGCCCCACCAGATGGTCGATGCCGCGAAGGATGTCATCGAACTCCGCCCCAGCCGGATCCCGCAGGTTCGCCCGCGTGAACCCCTGCCCCCGCCCCGTGCTGCCACGGTAGTTGGGAAGGAACACGGCGAACCCGGCCGCCCACAAGGGGAGTGCGCTCCCGGGGTCGAAGGCCCGCTTCCACGCCCACGTCGGTCCCCCGTGGATCACGACGACCGTCGGGTAGGGCGGTCGGCCGCGATCGGGCACGAGCAGGAGTCCCTGGATCGGGAGCCCGTCCGCGCCCGTCCACTCCAGCTCCCGGACGTCCGGGTACGCCTCGAGCGCATCGGCCACCCGGCGATTGAAGCTCGTGAGGGACCTCCACGCACCATGCTGCTCGGAGGGGCGAGCCACCACCTCCGGAGGCGTCCGCAACGCTTCCCGTACGGCGACCAGCGACCGACCATCGGGCGATGGTTCGAGCTGGGCGTGGAAGCTGGACGGGCCGACGATGCCCGGATCGACCGACTCCCACCGCACTTCACCGTCGGCGCCGATCACGCCGAAGGCCGAGCCGAACCCCTCCCACCCGGCGAACCAGAGCGAGTCCGGGTCCCGCCAGGCGACCCATGAGAGGTCGGAGCGACCCCCGGCGGTGGGCACGGGCTCGCCGCCGGCGAGGTCGAGGACGCGCAGATCGCCGGCCAGGAGCCCCCGGTCGCTCGACCAGCCCTCGAGGAACGCGACCCGGCGGCCGGTAGGGTCGACCGCCGGACCCTGGATCTGGTGCTCGGGCACGTGGAGCACCCGCACCGTCCGCCCCTCCAGATCCACCAGCACGAGGCGCGCGTGGTACCAGCCGGACTCCGAGGGATCCTCGGACGCCACCGCCACTACGTGGCGCGCATCGACGAGATCGAACTCCCAGATCGACCCATCCTTCGGACCGACCTCCCTGACGTCTCCCGTGTC
>JBBIHW010000238.1:0-3452 GCA_037446795.1 Acidobacteriota bacterium | reverse complement strand
GGGCGAAGAACAGCCGCCGCCTCCCCTGTCCGGGACGGAACACCTCGGGGTCGGGCGGCGTGCTCCACCGCAGACGGACGGCTCCCTCGGTAGCCGCGGCGAACCCGCCCTCCTCCACCGCGAGGACGAGCAACCCCTCCCCCCGGGGCAGCCAGCGGAGATCCTCCACCGAGCCCTCGATCCCCGCGATCCGTCGGGGTTCGCCACCCGGCTCCAGGACGAAGGGGTCCATCCGCCCGTGCACCGGGCGGCTTGCCACGAAGGCGAGCCGGTCGTCTGACGGCGACCACCGCGGAAGCGTCTCGGTACCGGGCCCGCCCGTCAGGAGCATCGGCTCTCCGCCGTCCAGGGGCACGCTCCAGATCCGGCTCTCGAAGGGACCTCCGGCCTCCCGCAGGGCGGGTTGCACGGCGACCGCGACCCGGCGGCCACCTCGGTGGAAGGAGACATCGTTCGGGTAGCGGAGCCGGGTGAGGACCTCGGCCACACCCTCGGCCCGCCCGGCGTCGATCACCCGCGGTCCCCCCGGGACGCCATCACCACCGACCGCTCGGCACGGTCACGCAGGCCCGAACCCCCGGATCGCCCACGGGATGTTGTACCAGAACGCGTTGTAGCCATCGAGGCGGAGGTCGGTGCTGATGGCCATCGCGGAGTCGGGCCAGAACACCGGGACCACCGCGACATCCTCCTGGGAGATCCGCAGCGCCTCCTGCAGCGCGGTCGCCCGCTCCGCGGGGTCCGAGCTCCGCAGGGCCGTCTCGATCGCGCGGTCCACCTCAGGGTTCCGGTAGTTCGAGGCGTTCAGCCCGTCCCGCACCGCGTTCCCGCTGTACAGGAACAGATACGGGTAGTTCACCGGATCGGCGAAGTCCGGGAAATAGCTCATGGCTTGGATCCCGAGATCCTCGTGCGCGAAGTACACGTCCAGCCACTCACCAGGGTCCACCTGCCGCACATCGAGGGTGACGCCGATCTGCTTGAGGTTCTCCGCCAGGTTGAGGGCCACGGCAACCCAGAGCGGGTCGTTGTTGGGGACCCGAAGAGTCGCCTGGAAGCCGTTCGGGACCGAGGACTGGGCGAGCTCCTGCCTCGCCTTCTCCAGATCGAACGCGTACGGGTCGAGCGTGTCGTAGAAGGACCGGACCTCATCCTCGGACATCAGTCCGGCCCACATCCCCGGAGGGTTGATCGCGACCGCCGGCTCGCCCTTGCCCTTGAGGACGGCCTGGACGAGGCCCTCACGATCGATCGAGTACGCGATCGCCCGGCGGACGTGGATGTCATCGAAGGGGGGCGTCTTCTGATCGAGGGTGAGCAGGTACACGCCGAGGGATGGCGCCGTAACCACCCGGGCGTTCTCGAGCCGCTCCCACTGGTCGACCTCGGAGATCGGCACGTCGAAGGTCCCGTCGATGTCCCCGTTCTGCATCGCGAGCAGCCGGGTCTGGGGGTCGGGGATCGGTCGGATCACGATCCGTCGAACGACGCCCTTCTCGCCCCAGTAATCCTCGTATCGCTCGAGGACGATCCGCTCGTCCGGGACGAACTCGACCAACCGATAGGGCCCCGTCCCCACCGGGAGCACGTCGGGTGTCCCGAACGTCTCGGGGTTCGCCGCGAGCTGGTCCTTCTTCATGATGAAGCCGGACATGTGCGCCAGGCTCTGGAGGAACTGCGCGTCGGGCTGCTTCAGGCGGATCGTGACCTCTCGCTCACCCGTCGCCTCTACCGAGTCCACCGAGGCGAAGAACGCGGCCAGCTGCGACGCGTTGTCGGGGTCGAGGTGCCAGGTGATGGTGTAGACGACGTCGTCGGCCGTGAGTGGGGAGCCGTCGTGGAACGTTACCCCATCGCGCAACGTGAACACGTAGGTCCTGGCGTCCACCTGTTGCCATGACTCGGCGAGCGCGGGCTTGAGGCTCAGATCGTCCCCGAAGGTGAGCAGCCCCTCCTCGACGAGGGACATGACCGCCCCAGATGCCGTCGTCCAGTCGTGCGGAACGAGGAGCACGTCCGGGATGTCGGGGAGCGCCCACGTGACCTCCTCGATCTCACCGGAGGTAGGGCTAGGCTCACCACCGCCGCCCTGACAGGCGGCGCCGACGAGCGCGAGCGGGATCGCGAGCGGCAAGAGCCAGCGACGTAGGTCCCTCCGAGATCGCATCGGACATCCCTCCACTCCCTATCGCGGCGCCCTCGCGCCGTCGAGCCGTTGAGGGGAATTTGTCTGGTTGTCCTACAATTGTCAAGACATGCGCTCTGGGACATCCACGAGACACACAGATCGCCGAGCGGGATCCCCAGGGATCGCGGTTCGCCTTGGGCCGAGCGAGCCGCCCGTTCCGCCCGCTCATGCTCGACCCGTCGCCACGTACTCCATCGTGGCTCGCGACGAAGCCGGAACGCTCGGGGCGGCCGTGCAGTCTCACTGGTTCAACGTCGGGGCGGTCGTCCCCTGGGTCGAAGCCGGCATCGGCGCGGTGGCCGTGCAGTCGATCCCGGATCCGAGCCACGGTCCCCTCGCACTCGCGCTTCTGCGGGAAGGCGCCTCCGCCGATGCCGTGCTCAGCCGGCTCCTCGAGGGCGACCCCCAGACCCCCTACCGGCAGATCGGCATCGTGGACTCCTTCGGCCGGACGGCGACGCATACGGGCCCGCTCTGCATCGCCGAGGCCGGGCATGCGATCGGCGAGGCGGTGACGGTTCAGGCGAACCTGATGGAGCGGCCCACGGTCTGGTCGGCGATGCTCCGAGCGTTCGAGGGGGCGGCGGGCGACCTGGCCGAGCGCCTCCTCGCGGCCCTCGAGGCGGCAGAGGCGGAGGGAGGCGACGTCCGAGGTCGCCAGTCCGCAGCGGTGGTGGTCCGACCGGCGCCCGGGTCCGAGGATCCGGCCTTCGATCTCCGGGTCGAGGATCATCCCGGCCCCGTGAGCGAGCTCCGCCGGCTCCTCCTCCTCGCCCGCGCCTACCACGAACTCAACCGCGGGGACTCCCTGATCGCCGGCGGCGATGTGGAGGCGGCGTCCGCGGCCTACGCACGGGCGACCGCGCGCGTGCCCGACGGGGCGACGGGTGGTGAGGCCCCGTTCTGGGCAGGGGTTGCGCTCGCCGGGGCAGGACACGTGGACGAAGCGCTCCCCTACCTCCGCCGGGCTGCGGCCGTCGACCGCCGCTGGCAGGAACTCCTCCCGCGCTTGGTCCGCTCCCAGCTGCTGCCCGACGACCCGCAGCTGCTCGACCGCCTTCGGTCCGTGATGGAGGTGGGGTGAGCTTCCGTTTCACGGTCCTCGAAACCGACACCCTCGCGAGCCGTATCGCCAGGCAGCTCGTCCGGAGCATCCTCCTCGGGCACTTCCCCCCCGGCAAGCACCTGCCCACCGAGGAGGCGCTGTGTCGGGTGTTCGGCGTGAGCCGCTCGGTCCTCCGCGAGGCGATCCGGACCGTGGCCA
>JBBIHW010000237.1:0-5335 GCA_037446795.1 Acidobacteriota bacterium | reverse complement strand
GGACGTCCCGATCACCAGGAGCAGCTCGCTTCCCGTCGCCGCCTCCTCCGCGGCGCGCCACGCCTCCACCGGGAGGGCCTCGCCGAACCAGACGACGGCCGGCCGCGCGAGGCCGCCGCACGGGCAGCGGGGAGGAAGCCCGGGGAGCGGGGCGCGCTCGTCGCGCCAGCGGCGGGCGCAGGAGACGCACCTCAGCGTCCAGATGTCGCCGTGGAGCTTGACGGGCGTCCGGCTCCCCGCGCGCTCGTGGAGATCGTCCACGTTCTGCGTGACGAGCGTGAATCTCGGCTTGGACGACTCGAGCCGGGCCAGGGCGAGATGGGCGGGGTTGGGACGGGCCGCGGCGATGCGCTGCCGCCGCCAGTCGTACCACTCCCAGACGAGCTCGGGGTCGCGCCGGAAGGCGCCGGGCGTGGCCAGGTCCTCGGGACGGTAGCGCCTCCAGAGGCCGCCGGCGCCGCGGAAGGTCGGCACGCCGCTGTCGGCCGATACGCCGGCCCCGGTCAGCACGCAGACGGACGAGGCGGAGCGGATCCACCTCCTCGCCGTCTCGGTCGCCTCACGCATGAGCTCGGACACCGCTCGAGTGCGACCGAATCGCCCTCTCGCCGGGCTCGTACTGCGCCGCCTCGGGACGCGAGCGAGCCTGCATTCGGGTGCGGTCCTTCCGCTCTGCGCCGAGCGTGTTTCGGTGGCCGAAGGAACGATGGCGCGGATCCGAGGCTCGGTCCGTCACAAGAACCCCAGCCGGTACCTGGCCTCCTCGGACATCATGTCCTTGTTCCACGGCGGATCGAAAACCAGTTCGACCCTGGCGTCGGCGACACCGGGGACGCTGCGGGCCGCGGCCTCGACCTGCCAGGGCAGCACCTCGGCGGCGGGGCAGGCCGGCGCCGTCAAGGTCATCTTGATGAGGACCTGCCCATCCGGCGACACCTCGAGGCTGTAGATCAAGCCCAGCTCCCAGATGTCCACCGGGATCTCGGGATCGTAGACGGTCTTGAGCGCCTGGATGATCTCCTGCTCGAGCGCCTTCACGTCGGCCGCGGGCCGCTCGGGCTGGGGGTTCGGCGTCTCTGCCATGTGGAGTCCTTCCTCACTCCGTCGTCACCGGCTCGGGCCGGCTCTCGAGCGCCGCCTTGAAGGTGTGCCAGGCGAGCGTCGCGCACTTGACGCGCACCGGGAACTCCCGGACGCCGGCGAACACCTCGAGCTTCCCGAGCCGCTCGGCGTCCCGGGGCGCCTTCTCCTTCGAGGTCAGCAGGCGGTGGAACGCCTCGAAGAGGCGTAGCGCCTCCCCGGTTCTCCGGCCTGCGAGCGACTCGGTCATGATGGATGCCGAAGCGGTCGAGATGGCGCAGCCCGACCCCTCGAAGCCGATCTCCCGGACCGCGTCGTCCTCGACCCGAAGGTACACCGTCACCCGGTCTCCGCACAGGGGGTTGTAGCCCCGCGCCTCGAGCGTCGCCCCGGGCGGCCGGCCGAAGTTCCTCGGGCGCTTGCTGTGGTCCAGGATGAGATCCTGGTAGAGGTCCCGCAGGTCGGACATCATGCGAACACCTCCAGCACCTTGCGCACCGCCCGGGCGAGCGCTTCGACCTCCTCGACGGTGTTGTACAGGGCGAAGGACACCCTGGAGGTCGCCGCCACGCCGTGCCGGTCCATGAGCGGCTGCGCACAGTGGTGGCCGGCTCTCACCGCGATGCCCTCCACGTCGAGAACGGTGCCCACGTCGTGCGCGTGCACGCCCTCCACGACGAAGGAGATCACGCTCACCCTGTGGCGCGCCTTGCCCAGGATCCGGACGCCCGGGATCTGCTCGAGGGCCTCGGTCGTCCGCTCGAACAGATCGTCCTCGTGCGCCGCGATGACCGGGTAGCCGATTCTTTCGAGGTAGGACAGCGCCGCCTCGAGGCCGACCACCCCCGCGATGTTGGGCGTGCCCGCCTCGAACTTCTGCGGGGGCTCGGCGTAGGTCGTCCTCTCGAAGGTGACCGATCGGATCATGTCGCCGCCGCCGTGGAACGGCGGCATGGCGTCGAGCAGCTCCGCCTTTCCGTAGAGGACCCCGATCCCCGTCGGCCCGAAGACCTTGTGGCCCGAGAACGCGTAGAAGTCGCAGTCCAGCTCCTGCACGTCCACCGGCATGTGCGCGACCGCCTGCGCCCCGTCCACGAGCACGGTGGCGCCCCGGGCCCGCGCCATCCGGATCAGCTCCCGGACCGGGTTCACGGTCCCGAGCACGTTCGAGACGTGGGTGACGGCGAGCAGTCTCGTCCTCTCCCCGAGGAGCCTCTCGGCCTCCTCCAGGATCAGGTCCCCGCGGTCGTCCATCGGCGTCACTCGCAGCCGCGCGCCCTTCTCCTCGCACAGGATCTGCCAGGGGACGATGTTCGAGTGGTGCTCCATGTGAGTCAGGAGCACCTCGTCGCCGGGGCCCACGTTGCGCCGCCCCCAGGCGTAGGCGACCAGGTTGATCGCCTCGGTCGTCCCGCGCACGAAGACGATCTCCCGGGCGTCGCGGGCGTTCAGGAACCTGCGCACAGCCTCGCGCCCGGCATCGTAGAGCGCGGTCGCCTCCTGGCTGAGCTGATGGACGCCGCGGTGGATGTTCGCGTAGCAGGTCTCGTAGAAGCGGCGCTCCGCATCGAGGACCGCGCGCGGCTTCTGCGTGCTCGCCGCGTTGTCCAGGTAGACGAGCGGGCGGCCGCGCACGGTGCGCGCGAGCAGCGGAAAGTCCGAGCGGACGGCGCCGACGTCGAACGCCGAGGCGGCGGGCCGTCCCCGCGTCACCGCGCGCCTCCCCCGCGGGCCGCCCGCTGGAGCCGGTCGAGGACCTCCCGTTCCAGGATCGGGGCGAGGTCGGCGACGCCGGCCCGCTCCAGGATCTCCACCGCGAAGGCCCTCAACAGCGTCGCCCGCGCCTCGTCGAGGGCGAGACCACGCGACCTCAAGTAGAACAGCTGGTCCTCGTCCATGCGGCCGATCGTCGCCCCGTGCGTGCATCGGACGTCGTTGGCGTAGATCTCGAGCTGCGGCCTCGTGAACGCCGTGGCCTCGTCCGACAGGATCAGGTTCCGGTTCGACTGCTTCGCGTCGGTCTTCTGCGCCTGGGGGCGGACGATGATCCGACCGTTGAAGACCGCCCGGCAGCGGCCGGCGAGGATCCCCTTGTAGAGCTCGTGGCTGGTGCCGTGGGGGACCGCGTGGTCGAGGGTCGTGTGGTTGTCCACGAGACGCCGGCCGTCGCCGACGTAGAGGCCGCCCAGAAGGCAGTCGGCCCCCTCGCCGGCGAGCACGGAGCCCGTGTCGAGGCGCGCGAGCTCGGCGCCGAGGGAGAGGACGGTGGAGACGAGCCGGCTGTCGCGGCCCTGCCGCGCCCAGGTGGCCCCGACGTGAAGACCCTCCGCGCGATCGCGCTCCACCCGGACGTGGGCGAGCCGGGTCGCGTCCCCGACGGCGATCTCGGTCACGGCGTTGGTGAACGTCGCCCCGTCGCCGAGGCCGAGGTAGGTTTCGACGACGGCGAGCCGGCACCGCTCTCCCGTCACGACCAGCGTTCGCGGCTGGGAGAGCGCGGGCCGCCCCGATCCCGCCGTCACGTGAACGACGTGGACCGGCTCGTCCAGCTCCGTTCGATCGGGGATCCACACGAAGGCGCCGTCGGCGAGGGCCGCGGCGTTCAGAGCGACGAACGGGCGGTCGGGGGGAGCGAGGCGCGCGAGGTGCGGCTCGAGCCGCTCGGGGTGAAGTTCCAGGGCCCGCTCGAGTCCGCAGATCACGGGGCCGGGCGCGAGCCCGTCGAGCAGCGACAGCTCCGGGGCGAAGCGCCCGTTCACGGTGACGAGGCGCACCCGACCGAAGGTCGCGAGCTCGATCCGGTCGAGATCGCGGCGGGAGACCGCGACCTCCCCCGCATCCGTCCAGGACATTCGCGCGATGGGGGCGATGGGCGTGTTGCGCCACTCCTCGTCCTCGAGGGTGGGAAGCCCCAGCGCCTCGAACCGGCCGAGCGCTTCCTTGCGCAGCCGGCGCGCCCAGAGGGGGCCGCCCCCCGCCCGCGCGGCGGCGATCGAGGCGAGCTCGCGGGCCGGGACCCTGGCGGCGGCCTCGGCTTCGCCCATTCCGATCCCCTCAGGACGCCGCGGGCCGCCCGCCCGCCACACCGGCCTCGAGCCAGCCGTAGCCCTTCTCCTCGAGCTCGAGGGCGAGGCTGCGGTCCCCGGACCGTACGATCCTTCCCTCCGAGAGGACGTGGACGACGTCCGGGACCACGTAGTTCAGGATCCTCTGGTAGTGCGTGATGAGCAGGATGGCGCGATTCGGCGACCGCATCGCGTTCACGCCGGCCGCCACCACCTTCAGCGCGTCAATGTCGAGCCCCGAGTCCGTCTCGTCCAGGATGCACAGCCTCGGCTCGAGAACGGCCATCTGGAAGATCTCGTTCCGCTTCTTCTCGCCGCCCGAGAACCCCTCGTTGACCGAGCGGGCGAGAAACCCGTCGTCCATCGCGAGCAGGCGCATCCTCTCCCGCACGTGCGCCTTGAAGTCCAGCGCGTCGAGCTCCGGGAGCCCCCGGGCGCGCCGCAGCGTGTTGAGCGCCGTGCGCAGGAAGTAGAGGTTGCTGACGCCGGGGATCTCCACCGGGTACTGGAAGGCCACGAACACCCCGGCCGCAGCCCGATCCTCGGGACTCATCTCGAGCAGGCTCCGCCCCTCGAACAGGACCTCTCCCTCGGTGACCTGGTATGTCTCCCGGCCGGCCAGCACCTGGGCCAGCGTGCTCTTCCCGGAGCCGTTCGGGCCCATGACGGCGTGGACCTCCCCGGCCCGCACCACCAAGTCCACCCCGTGCAGGATCTCCGCCTCGTTCACCTTCGCGTGCAGGTTCTTGATCTCGAGCATTCCCGTCGCCTCTCCTATCCCACGCTTCCCTCGAGGCTCACGCTCAGCAGCTTCTGCGCCTCCACGGCGAACTCCATCGGGAGTTCCCGGAACACCTCCTTGCAGAACCCCGACACGATCATGTTCACGGCGTCCTCTCTCGAGATTCCGCGCTGCTGGCAGTAGAAGAGCTGGTCCTCGCCGATTTTCGACGTGGAGGCCTCGTGCTCCACGGTGGCGGTGCTGTTGGCCACGTCAATGTACGGGAACGTGTGCGCACCGCACCGGTCGCCGATCAGCATCGAGTCGCACTGGGAATAGTTGCGCGCGTTCGTCGCCCCCTTGAGCACGCGGACCGCTCCGCGGTAGGTGTTCTGGCCCTGGCCGGCCGAGATCCCCTTGGAGACGATGGTGCTCCGGGTGTTCTTGCCGATGTGGATCATCTTGGTGC
>JBBIHW010000236.1:4580-5355 GCA_037446795.1 Acidobacteriota bacterium | reverse complement strand
GAGGTGGTCTGGATCGACAGCTGGGAGGGCCGCCCGGAGTATCTACGGTTTTTCGCTCCCCTGTACCTGCTCGGGTGGTTGTACGAGCGAACGGTCAGTGCGTCGCCGCTCTTCTCGCCCTTTCGCAGCGTGCTGGTCTTCGCCCTCCGGAAACCCTCTTGCGGCTGAGGAACTGGGCGGCGGCCGGGGCACGGGCTCGCGGCGGGGGGTCTGCCGCTGGCGGTTTGGACCGGGGTTCGCTGCTCGCCCGGGTAAGGCGAGCTCCGGACCAGATTGACTTGTTGGCGCGAGAGACTGGTCGTATATTGGGCCGCTGAATAGGCGGACGACGCAACCGGTCCCTGCAGGAGAGGAGATGCAAACAACGACGGAGGTCGGAGGAACGGTGCGTGCACCGCACCTGCGCGACTACTGGAAGGTCGTCTGGGAGGGCCGTTACACGGCGCTGACGATCTTCGCGCTGGTCGTTGGGCTGACGGTCCTTCGCGTATCGTTCTCGACCCCGATGTACGAGGCCAGCGCGATCGTGGAGATCAAGCCCGAGGCGCGGCGGATCCTTCCGGGCCAGGAACAGTGGCTCGGGGCCGAAGGGGGTGGCTGGCTCGCCGAGGAAAGGTACTTCAACACCCAGCTCGACGTCCTCAAGAGCAGGGACCTGGCGGAGCGCGTGTTCAAACAGCTCCGGCTGCAGGACCATCCGATGTTCGCGGGCGCCAAGGATCCGGTCGCCGTTTTCCAGGGGCTCGTCCGCGTACGGCCCAAGGTCAACACGCGG
>JBBIHW010000236.1:388-4570 GCA_037446795.1 Acidobacteriota bacterium | reverse complement strand
AGGACCCGAAGGAAGTTCGCGAATGGGTGAACACCCTCGCGGACACGTACGTGAAGCGCAACGTGGACGAGGCGATGGCGAGCTTCAGGGCGATCATGGACGAGATCGACAAGAGCCTGGCGAGTTTTCGGGCCAATCTCGGGGAGGTGGACATCGAGCGTCTCCAGACCGCGGCGCAAGCACAGATCTATCTTCCGGAGAGCCATCAGGAGATCCTGAAGCAGAGCCTGGCCACCTACAACGACCAGCTCGACAAGGTCAAGGTCGAGATCCTGTCTCTCGAGACGGAGCTGGCAGATCTGGAAAGGATCCGGCAGGGGGGCGGCGACCTGATGGCCCATCCCCGGTTCGCCCGGGACGCCGACCTTCAGCAGCTGCGCTCCCAGAAGCTCGCTCTCGAGCGGGAGCTGGAGCGCCTGCGCGTGGAGAAGAAGCCGGGTCACCCGGACTACATGACGAAACAACGCGAGATCGGGAAGGTCGAGGAGGATATTTCCCGTCAGGTCGAGCGGATCGTGGACAACCTGCGCACCCACTACGACGTGGCGAAGGCGAACGCGTCGCGCCTCACGGAACAGATCCGGCGGACGGAGGAGCAGGCTTACCGGGTGAAGCAGGCGACCTCCGCCTACGAGATCCAGAAGACGGACGCCGAGACCAAGCGCAAGGTGTACGACGTGGTGGCGGAGACGATGGAGAGGCTCCAGATCGGGGCGAGCCTCATCGCGATGAACAACAACGTGTCCATCCTGGAGCGGGCGGTGGAGCCCTTGCACCCGGTGCGGCCGAGGAAGCTCCTGTCGCTCGGGATCGGGACGCTGCTCGGCTGTCTTTTCGGGATCGGTTCGGTGCTGTTCCTGGACTACCTGGACAACACGGTGCGCTCGCCCGAGGACGTGGAGCAGTACCTCGGGCTGAACATCCTGGGGATCATTCCGAAATATCGCGACCGCGACTCCGCCACGGTGCGGGAGGCGTTCCAGTCGCTGCGGACGAGCGTCCTGTTCTGCAGCCAGAACCGGGAGAAGAACATCCTGCTCGTGACGAGCGCCGGCCCTCGGGAGGGAAAGTCGACCACGGTGGCCCATCTGGCTCGAGCCCTCGCCTCGGCCGGGGACCGCGTGCTGGTCCTCGACTGCGACCTCCGCCGTCCCACGCAGCACCAGCACATGGGGGTTCCGAGGGAGCCGGGCCTGACGAACTACTTGTTGCAGGGAACGCCCGACGGGCTCGGGCGCTTCATCCAGGCCGCGGACACGCCGAACCTTCACGTGATGACGTGCGGGCCCATCCCGCCCAATCCCCCGGGCCTGATCGGCCTCGCGAAGTTCAGGGAGGCCCTCGCGCAGCTGAAGCGTAGCTACGACTGGGTCGTCATGGACAGCCCGCCCATCGCGACGCTGGCCGACAGCGTGGTGCTCGCCTCGATGGCGGACATGATGGTGATCATCATCAAGCACAACGAGAACGACCGGGACCTGATCCGTCGGAGCGTGAAGCGGCTGCGGGACATCCGGGCCAACCTCGTCGGGGCGGTCCTGAACAGCGTGGACCTGGAGCGGACCTACTACGGGGACTACTACTACGCCGGCTACAAGTACTACACCTCGGAGGACGAGGGCCGGCGAGGCAAGCGCCGTCAGCGAACCCCGGTGGCGGCGGACTCCAAGAGCAAGGTCGCGCTCTGACGGCGTTCAGGCGGCGGCCCGCGCCAGGCGGCGCCACCAGACGTCGAACATGATCACGCCGAACAGCTCCATGGAGTTGTCCCGCCGGCCGCGCCGGTGCGCGCGCCGGAGCGCCTGGAGCGCATCCCAGTCGAAAACCCCCTGGCGCGCCACGTACGCTCGGCCCATCCGGTCGTCGAAGTACCGGTCGAGCGTCCGCGCCATCCACGTGGCCAGCGGCGGGCAGAACCCGCGCTTGGGGGCCTCGAGGTTCTCCTGCGGGATCAGATCGGCGAAGGCGCGCCGCAGGATCCGTTTCGAGGCTCCGCCCGAGAGCTTCTCCTTGAAGGGGAGCCGGAACGACCACTCGACGAGCCGCGGGTCGAGCAGGGGCACTCGCACCTCGAGCGAAACAGCCATGCTCGTGCGGTCGGTGTACGCCAGGATGTTGTCGGCGAGGAAGGTCTCGAGGTCCGCGTACTGGACGCGGTTGCCGAGGTCCGGGAAGCGGGCCTCCTCGAGCCGCCGCTCGATGTGGCGGGAGGAGGGGAGGAGGCCGTCGAGGCGCGCCGCGAGGGGGGCCAGCAGGCGGCGCTTCTCGCGCTCGCTCAGGTAGTACGTCCACAGGAGGTACTGCTCGGCGAACGGGAGGCCGACGCCGCGGAGGAGGAGCTTGGCCCGCCTTCGGCCCGGTTCGTCGGGATCCTCCGGGACGAGCCGGCCGGCCGCGGCTGCGCCGAGCCGCCCCAGCAAGGCGGGCAGGCGCCGAAGCGCCCCCGCATACGGCAGCGCCCGGTAGCGCGGGTACCCGCCGAACAGCTCGTCCCCGCCCGCGCCCGACAGCGCCACGGTCACGTGCTCCCGCGTGACGGCCGAGATGAGGTAGGAGAGGTAGAAGGTCGGGTTGGCGAACGGCTGATCGAAGGCCGAGATCAGCTCCAGCATCCGATCGGGATCGGACACATCCACGAGCAGCTCCGTGTGCTCGGTGCCGTATCTCTCGCTGACCCGGCGCGCGTGGGGCCGGTCGTCGAGGGGCGCGACCCCCTCTCCCTCGAAGGTCACCGTGAACGTCTTGAGGCGGCCCGGCGTCGCCTCCGCCGCCACCGCGGTCACGATCGTCGAGTCGATGCCTCCCGACAGGAACACGCCCAGGGGCACGTCGCTCACGAGCTGCCGCCGCACGGCGTCGGTCACGAGGGCGCGCAACTCCGCCGCCGCCTCCTCGGGCGGCGCGGCCTCGCCGTCCCCCGAGCCGGGAAGCGGCGACCAGTAGCGACGGCAGCGCGGGGCCTCCTCGCGGAAGTCCCAGGCGAGGCAGTGGGCCGGCGGCAGCTCCCGAACGCCCGCGTAGGCCGTCGCCGGTCCCGGGACGTACAGGTAGGTGAAGTAGTCCCAGAGGGCCTGCCAGTCGGGCTCGTCGGCGAGCATCCCCAGGGCCGCGAGGCCCTTCAATTCGGAGGCGAAGGCGAGGGTTCCGCCCCGCTGCACCCAGTAGCAGGGCTTGATGCCGAGAGGGTCCCGGGCGATCAGGCAGCGGCCGCTTGCCTCGCGGTGGTCCACGACCGCGAACGCGAACATGCCGTTGAGCCGCTCGAGACAGTCGTCGCCCCATTCCAGGTAGGCCTGGAGGACGACCTCCGTGTCGCCGCTCGAGGCGAAGCGGCGGCCGCGCGCCTCGAGCTCCGCCTTCAGGTCGGGGAAGTTGTACAGCTCGCCGTTGTAGGTGATCCACACGCGCCGGTCGGGGCTCGGCATGGGCATGTGGCCCTTGGGGGAGAGGTCGAGGATCGCGAGGCGGACGTTTCCGAGCACCGCGAGCGGGGCCCCGCCGGCTCGAGGCGCGCCGGCCTCGGGGATCACCGCGAGGCCGCGGTCGTCCGGGCCGCGGTGCGCGAGGACGCCGAGACCCCGCTCGACGAGAGCCGGCCAGTCCCGGCGCTCGTCGCGCGAGAGGACCCCGATGATCCCGCACATCGCTCAGAGCCGCCGGCGGAAGTCCTCGAGCGTGCGCTCGAGCCCCTCGCGGATGCCGACCTTCGGCCGCCACCCGAGCCGCCGTTCCGCGAGCGCGATGTCCGGCCGCCGCACCTTCGGGTCGTCCTCGGGGAGAGGCTCGTGGACGATCGGCGAGCGGCTGCCCGAGATCTCGAGCACGGTCTCCGCCATCTGCCGGACGGTCCACTCCTCGGGGTTGCCCAGGTTGACCGGTTCGTGGAGGTCGGACAGAAGCAGGCGCCAGAGCCCCTCGATCAGGTCCGAGACATAGCAGAACGAGCGCGTCTGGCTCCCGTCCCCGTAGATCGTGATCGGCTCGCCGCGGATCGCCTGCTTGAGGAAGTTCGGAATGGCCCGGCCGTCGTCGAGGCGCATGCGCGGGCCGAACGTGTTGAAGATGCGGGCGATCCGGGTGTCGAGGCCGTGGGCGCGGTGGTAGGCCATGGTCATCGCCTCGGCGAAGCGCTTGGCCTCGTCGTAGACGCCGCGCGGGCCCACGGGGTTCACGTGGCCCCAG
>JBBIHW010000236.1:0-374 GCA_037446795.1 Acidobacteriota bacterium | reverse complement strand
CGGGTGGACGAGAGGGTCGCCGTAGACCTCGGAGGTGGAGGCGAGCAGGAACCGCGCGCCCTTGGCCTTGGCGAGCCCCAGGGCCTTGTGGGTTCCGAGGGAGCCGACCTTGAGGGTCTGGATGGGAAGTTCGGCGTAGTCCCTCGGGCTCGCGGGGCTCGCGAAGTGGAGGACGGCCCAGAGCTCGCCCTCCACGTAGATGTAGTTCGTCACGTCGTGGTGGATGAACGAGAACGTGCTCCGCCCCGCGAGATGGGCGATGTTGGCGGTCGCTCCCGTGAGGAGGTTGTCCATGGCGATCACCGAGAACCCCTCGTCGAGGAGCCGGTCGCACAGGTGGGAGCCGAGAAAACCCGCCCCGCCGGTGACGAGGA
>JBBIHW010000235.1:0-5395 GCA_037446795.1 Acidobacteriota bacterium | reverse complement strand
CGGCGGCGGCCTTCGCGGTGCCGGCGGCGATGTGGGGTCGCAGCGCGAATGCGGCGTCCCCCACCAAGCACACGCGGCCGACCGCCATCCGGGGCACACCAATGTCCACGATCACCTGCACGAAGGGCTCAGGTGAGGCCTCCACGAGCTCGGGGAACGCTGGGGGAGCTCCCTCCGGGCGGCCGCCGGGAGGGCGGCCGCGTGCTCGTCCCGGACGGCCCCGGGGGGCATCGAGAGGTCGTGGCGGATCCCGCGCGCGTCCGTCATCAGGTCCTCGAGCATCGCCTCCTCGACGTTGCGGTACCAGACCCAGTTCGTGTGCGCTCCCGGGCCCGCGGGCGCCGGAATCGGATAGGACAGCGCGTGCGTCCCGGGCGCCACGAAGTACGTGAGGGCGCCCGGGAGCTCGACGGCCGCCAGCGGCGGCAGCTCGTCTTCGGGGAGCGTGCCGCGCCAACCGACGTAGCCGGCGTAGGCCGGCACGATGGTGGGGAACAGCAGGGCCCGAACGGTCGAGTGGATCCCGTCCGCACCGACCACCAGGTCGAACGCCGGGGCCCGGCCGTCCGCCAGCCGGACCACCACCCGATCGGCGTCCTGCTCCAGACCCACGCACTCGGATCCGAGGTGGTAGCGGTCGGGCTCGAGCCGCTCGAGGAGGGCGGAGTACAGGGTCCCGTAGGAGGTGAACCGGTACCGGATCTTCTCTTCCAGCAGCACGTCCCCGACCCGCGTGAGGTAGCGGAGCGTGCCGGCCCGCGCCGCGACCCGGTCCAGGACGAGCGCGCGGTTGGCCTCCAGGTACCGGATCGTGACCGGGTGCAGGACGATGCCCGCGCCCCGACCCTCGAGCGGCGCCCTGGAGCGCTCGAACACGCGGACGTCGCATCCGGCGTCCCGCAGGACCAGGGCCGAGATCAGCCCACCAAGCGACCCGCCCACGACGGCGACCGCCGGTCTCCCACCGGCCACCACGCGACCTTCGACCCCCACGCTCAGCGCTTCAGCTCGACGGTGACGAACCGAAGGGTGGTGCTGCCGACGTTCTCCAGGTCGTGGATCAGCGGATTCTCCGGCGCGTGGACCAGGTACTTCGTCTCGCCGACCCCGTGCTCGCGCACGACGTAGGTCCCGTCGGCGAACCGCTGGAGCCCCCGGCCCGGTTCGACCACGGTCCAGAAGTACGTCGTGTCGTGCACGTGGAACGGCCCCCGCTCTCCGGGCTCCAGCCGGACCTCGAACACCCTGACGCGATCGTTCTCGAACCAGAGCGACGTGCCGATCTGGTGGTTCCCCGGCGCGGCCCGGAGCTCGTCCGCGTACCGAGCCGGATCGAACGTCCCGCGCTCGCCGTCCCCGGATCCCATCAGATCTCGCCCCCGGGCGAGCCCGCGTACCGGTGCTGGGCCGAGGGTCCCCGGAAACTCCCGAACACCACGCAGCCCTCCGGGTACTCGAAGGGCCCGTGCGGCACGTCGGCCGCGGCCCACAGGTAGTCCCCGGGGCGCTGGTGCTCCCCGCGCACGATCTGCAAGCCCTCGAGGACGAGGATCGCATGCGTACTGTGGTGCGCGTGCTCGGGCTCGACGTAGCCGGGCGGGAACTTGATCAGCAGGTCCGTCTGCTGGTTCTCCGGGTCCTGGAAGTAGATCTTCACCTGGACGCCGTTCCGGAGGGTGAGGACGTCGATGTCGTCCTCCCACTCCAGGTCCCAGCGGTGCGCGGTGACGAACGTCGGTCGCCCCATTGGCTCCTCCCAGCTCGGGTCGCGTGCGGCGGATAGTACATAAAATGCGATCCGTGGCGAGGCGGGTGGTCGATCTCAGCGTGTCGGTGGACGCGTCCACGCTCGGCCCGCCGGCCGCCGGGAGCCCGCCGATTGTGCTGGAGACGGCGTTCCGCGGGCCCGGGCACTGGCAATCGAGCCGGATCGCGGCGCTCCTACACACCGGCTCGCACGTCGACGCCCCCCGGCACGTGGTCGCGAACGGGGCGAGCATCGGCGACGTGGGTCTCGACCGCGTGGTCGGGCGGGCCGTCGTGATCGACCTCCACGACGTCGGGCCGCGCGAGGCGATCGGCCACGAACGGCTGGAGGCAGCCGCTCCCGCAATCGGGCGGGGGGACATCGTCGTCGTACGCACCGACTGGACCGATCGGAGCTGGGGGACGTTTCCGGACTACTACGTCCGCTCGCCGTTCCTGACCCAGGACGGGGCGCGGTGGCTCGCCGAGCGCGACCCGGCGGCGGTCGTCGTCGACTTCTTCGAGGAGGAGTGCGCGATCTCACCCGACTTCACGTCCGAGGACTTCGTGACCCACCGGGAGCTCCTGGGTCGAGGGATCCCGATCGTGGAGCAGGCGACAAACCTCGGCGCCGTCGGGCGTGAGCGGTTCCTCCTCCTCGCGCCCTTCTACCGGCTCGAGGGCGTCGAGGCGGCGCCCTGCCGGATCCTCGCGCTCCTGGACTGAGCCCGCGCAGGCACCGGACCTTCTTGGCGAGCTCCTCCGGGGTCCGGACCGGATGCCCGTGCGTGTGCTCGATCACGGTGGTGATGCCGGCCGCGGCGGCCGCGGCGGAGCCGGTGGGGAAGTCCTCGCGATCCGTGGCACCGGGATCCATCAGGTGCACGTGGGAGTCCACCATGCCCGGGAGCAGGATCAGGCCGTCGGGCGCGACCACGACGCCCCCGACCACCGCGAGATCGGGGCGGGCACCCACCGGGAGATCAGTTCAGCCGGCCGACGTCGCCCCCGCACCAGTCGACCGGGTCCGGGGCGGTCCGTACCGTGACGGTCCGGACGTGCGTGAAGTCGTGGAACGACTCCCAGCCGCCCTCGCGCCCAACGCCGCTGTCGCGGACCCCTCCCCAGGGCGCGGCAGGGTCGAGCCGGTGGTGGTCGTTCACCCACACGATCCCGTGTGTCAGGCGCCGCGCGACCCGGTGGGCGCGCGCGACGTCGCGCGTCCAGATCGACGAGCCCAGACCGAACGGGGAGTCGTTGGCCTGCGCGATCGCGTCCTCCTCATCCTCAAACGGGATCACAACGAGCACCGGCCCGAAGATCTCCTCGCGGGCGCAGCGCATCCGGTTGTGGACACCGACGAGCACGGGGGGCTCGACGTAGAAGCCGCCTTCGAGCGACGGGTCGTCGGGCACGCCGCTGCCGACGACCACGGTGGCGCCCTCCTCCCGACCGATCCGGATGTAGCCGAGGACGCGCTCCCGCGCCGCGGCCGAGATCACCGGGCCGAGCTGGGTCCGCGGATCGAGCGGCGGGCCGATCCGGATCGAGGCGGCGATCCGCGACAGGCGCTCGACGAACGCGTCGTGGACGCTGCGGTGCACGATCACGCGGCTTCCGCAGATACACGTCTGCCCCGCCGCGACGAACCCGCCGAACGCGACGCCCTTGGCGGCCACGTCCACGTCAACGTCCTCGAACACCATCACCGGCGTCTTGCCGCCGAGCTCCACCGTGACCTTCGCGAAGCGCCGGGCGGCGGCTTCGGCCACCGCGCGACCGGCGTTCGTGCCGCCCGTGAAGGTGATCTTCCCCACGTCCGGGTGCTCGGCGAGCGCCCGGCCCGCGTCCGCGCCGTACCCCGGCACGACGTTCAGGACTCCCGGCGGGATCCCCGACTCCATCGCGATCTCCCCGAGGAGCAGGCTCGTGAGGGGAGTGAGCTCAGAGGGCTTCAGCACCACGCTGTTGCCGGTTGCGAGGGCCGGGGCCAGGCTCTTCGAGCCGATCATCATCGGGTGGTTGAACGGGCTCAGGATCCCGACGACCCCGATCGGGAACCCGGTCGTGTACGTGTGGTACGGACCCGGTATCGGGATCACGTCGCTCCGGTCGGCGAGCAGCAGCGCGGCGTTGTAGCGGTACCACTCGGGCAGGCGCGAGAGCTGGGCGCGCGTCTCGGTGATCAGGCGCCCGTTGTTGACGGTTTCGACCCGGTACAGGTCCTCGATCCGGGCCTCGATCGCGTCCGCGAACCGGTGCAGGATCCGGGCGCGCTCGGCCGGCGGCCGGCCGCTCCACACTCCCTCCTCGAACGCCGTCCGGGCGACGTCGACCGCGCGGCCCACGTCGGTCGCGCCGGCGCGGGCGACCCGGGTCACCTCGCGGCCGGTCGACGGATCGGTCACGGGGAGCTGCTCGCAGTCGGCGGCGTCGACCCACTCGCCGCCGATCAGCAGCCCCCGGGGAACGTCGACCTCGCCGAGCACCTCCTCGGCGTCGGAGGCATGGACCTCGGTCTCCTCGATCATCCGGCCGCGGGCGGGCGTTGCCCCGTGCCCGCTCCACCTCCTCCTGCATCGACTCGAACCGTTGGAGGACCTGGGCCTGCGCCGTCGCGACGGCCGTGTCCGAGGCCCGGCGCGGCCTCGGCAGGTCGGTCGCGATGTCGTCGTATAGCGTGCCGCCCGGCGCGAGCACGATGATCCGGTCCGCGAGCTGGACGGCCTCCATCACGTCGTGCGTCACGAAGAGCACGGTCTTCTTCGTCCGCGCCCAGATCTCCTGGAGCTGCTCGCGGAGCCCCCGCGCCGTGATCGCGTCCAGGTGGCTGAAGGGCTCGTCCATCAGCAGCAGGTCCGGCTCGACCGCGAAGGCCCGCGCGATCCCGACCCGCTGCTGCATCCCGCCCGAGAGCTGTGCGGGGAACTTGTCCCTGGCGTCCTCCAGGCCCACGAGCTCGAGGTAGCGCCGCGCCTGCTCGCGGGCCTCGGGGCCCGTGCCGTCGAGCACGTACAGCATGTTGTGCATCACGGTCCGCCAGGGCAGGAGCCGAGGGTCCTGGAACACGTACCCGAGGCGGGCCGGCCGATCACCCTCGGCCACCGTCGCCGTGCCGGAGGTCGGGACGTCGATGCCGGACACGATGTTCAGCAGGGTGCTCTTCCCGCACCCGGACGGACCGACCACCGAGACGAACACGTGCCCCCCGATCTCGAAGCTGAGGTCGTCGATCGCCGTGGTGGGCTCCGACCCCCGGTCGATCGCCGGGAAGGTCTTGTTCAGATGTTCGACGCGTAGCGTGGCCACTGGTTCGCTCCTTCTGTGCGCGGGCTCAGGCTCCGGTCACGCCGAGGTCAACCTCGTCGACCTCCCGCTCCACCTCGGACAACTGAGCGCCGCGCCAGCGGAAGGCCCGGCGCTGGAGCCGGACGAGCGCCACCCGGTCCAGCAGCACGATGAACAGGATGAAGATCACGACCCATCCGACGAAGCCCTTGTAGCGGTTCGCGTCGTACCAGTACCGGCTCCGCCATCCCACGCCCTCGGACGCCGAGAACCACTCGCCGAGCAGGATCGCGTTCCACCCGATGATCACGCCGGCCAGATCCAGCAACGCCGGGGCGAGCCTGGAGACCGCCCGGGCGAT
>JBBIHW010000234.1:0-5401 GCA_037446795.1 Acidobacteriota bacterium | reverse complement strand
GGTGGCCGCGAAGAGGTCGGAGCAGGGGACGAAGTCGACCTCGTGGCTCTCGAGCAGGCCGGTGACCACCCTGGCCGCGGCGTCGAGCCCGCGTCGCGCCATCAGGACGGTGGCCACCTCCAGGAGGACGTATTCGAGCAGAAGCGCCCGCCCCCACGAGCCCCCGATCACCTGCTCCATCAGCTCGACGGCCTCGCGGTGGTGGACGTCGCGGGCGTTGTGATAGGCGACGATGGCGCTCGAGTCCAGGACGATCACGCCGAGCCCTCACACGCCGTAGGCGACGGCGTCGATCTCCTCGCTGAGCCGCTCCTCGCCCTCCCCGTAGTCCTCCGGGGCGAGATCCTTCAGGCTCCGTCGTCCGGGCGCCTCGCCCGGCCAGCGGGCGAGGTAGGCCCGGATGGCCTCGTTCACGAGCTCCCCGATGGTGCTGCCGGTCAGGGCCGCCCGAGCCTTCAGTCGGCGGTAGGCGTCGGGGTCCAGGTTCCGGATGGTCGTGTCCACGCGCACATGTGTGCGATGTGTTGCGCCATGCCGGGAACCCATCGCCCGTCACCACGGTCGTTGGAGTGTCGTTGGAGCGTCGTCGCAGCTGGTGGGGGCCATGGAAGCACGGACGGCGGAGCGGACGGGGGCGGCACGGGAGCGGCTCGAGCGCGACGGGTACGTCCTGCTCCGGAGCGTCCTCTCGCCCTCGCGCGTGGCCTCGCTCACCGAGGCGGTCGACGAGGTCTGGCGGCGACACCGCGACCGACCCCAGGAGCCGGGCGCCCCGCCGCTGCACCTCCTCGGATTCCTCGGGGAGGATCCGCGGTTCGTCGAGCTCGTGGACCTCGACCGGGTCCTCGAGCTCGTGGTGGAGGTGCTCGGGCCGAACATCTTCGTGTACCACTGCCACCTCGACGTCCACCCACCCGAGCCGCGGCCGCCACGGACCTGGATGTGGCACCAGGACGGCGGCGTCGTCAACCGGGACCTCGAGACCGATCCCCGCCCCCGCCTCTCGCTCAAGGTCGCCTACTTCCTCACCGACGTGTCCGAGCCGGGGCGCGGCAACTTCGTCGTGCTCCCCGGCTCGCACCGAAGGAACCGGATCGAGCGCCCGCCGGACGACGACAACGACCTCCCGGGGGCCGTCCCGATCCTCGCCTCCCCGGGCGATGCCGTGGTGTTCGACCGGCGCCTGTGGCACATGCGCGGGCGCAACGCCTCCACCCGCACGCGCAAGGCGCTCTTCCCCGCCTCCGCGTACCGGTGGATCCGCCCCAGGGACGAGTTCCGCATCCCGCCCGAGATGCAGCGGCTCCTCACCCCGGTGCGGCGCCAGCTCCTCGGGGACGGGCCGGAGGCGATCCACTTCTGGATGCCCGACCACGTGGATCTCCCGGTGCGAGAGCGCGTCGCGCGGAGCCGGGGCGGCCGGCACCAGGCCTGAAGCAGGCGCAGGGCCCCCGACTCAGCTCCGCCCGGCGAGCAGCACCCCGCCCGCGAGCGCCCGGCGGGCGAGGGGCACCCGTTCGGCCTCCTCGCGCGTGTAGCAGAAGACCTCGACCGGGAGCCCGATGCCGTCGAAGGCAGGCCGGTGCGGGCTCCCCGTCTCCCACCCGTTCGGGTAGCGGGCCTGGACGGAGAAGCGGTCGAGCCGCCTCGCCGCGTCCCGGATCTCGGTCGGGACCTCGATGCGCTCGGAGAGTCCGGCCAGGAGCTCAGCCACGGAGTGGCCCCACGCCGCACCTCCGAGCCTCGCGTACGCGGCCTGAACCCCTTCTCGGCCGCCTGCTGCGCTGCGAAGCAGGCCCATCCGTGGAACCCGCCCCGCATGAGCCACCTCGCCGACTCGAGGTCCCGACGAGCCTGCTCCATCCAGTCGCGGCTGCGCTCCGCCACGAGGCGACGCCACCACGCCGCACGGAGCCGGAGCCCGGCCCGGCGATCCCGACCGATCAGATCTCGAACCGGACGAGCTCGCGCGCGGCCGCCTCCCCGGTCCCGCGCCGTCGGGCCACGCCCTGGAGGACCGCCGAGGCGATGCCGATCGCCGAGAGGGAGAGCACGAGCATCACCGTCGCGACGGCGTTCAGCGACGGGTTCTCCCCGGTCCGCCCGGTGCCGTAGATCAGCATGGGGAGCGTGATCGACCCCTCGCCCGAGGAGAGGAACTGGCTCGTGATGAAGTCGTCGATCGAGAGGGCGAACACGATCATGAAGGCGGCGAAGATCGCTGGGGCGAGCAGCGGCAGGAGCACCCGCCGCATGGCGTCCATGGGCGGGGCGCCGAGATCCATCGCCGCCTCCTCGTACTCCTTCCCGATGCCGAACAGGCGCCCCCGCATCACCACGACGACGTAGGGGATCGACCACGTCACGTGCCCGAGGAGCTGCGCGGGCGTGCCGAACAGACGCGTCCCGCCCAGGACGTACAGGTGGGCGAACACGAGGAACAGGCCCGAGGCGAGCACGATCTCGGGCGTCACGAGCGGCAGCAGCATGAGGAAGTTGGAGGCGGTCGACGCGGGACCGCGCCAACGCGCGAGCCCGATCGACAGCGCGACGCCGATCGGCGTGGCGATGAGCATCGTGAGGCTCGCGAGCTTCAGGCTCTGCAGCACCGCGTGGGCGAGGATGGGGTCGTGGAGCACCGAGAGGTTGGGGTCCTGCACGTACCAGCGGAGCGAGAAGCCCTGCCACACGCTCCGCGAGCGACCCGCGTTGAAGGAGAACAGGATCGCGATCGCGACGGGCACGAGCGACCACGCGACGAAGCCCCATCCGGCGAGCGCGAGGAGCCGCGGCCGCCGCCACGGGTTCGCCAGCCACGTCCGGAGCCGCGACCCCGAGGCCGCGGGACGCCGGAGCGCGGCCTGGGCCTCCGTCATCGCGCCGCCCCCCGCGCGGCGCGCGCGGTGCTCACCAGGTAGTAGACGGTGAGCGAGGAGACGAGCAGCGCCAGCACGATCACCAGGGCCGCCCCCCGCGCCTGCGCCGGTCCCGCGGTCGCCTGCGTCAGGTAGAAGCTGATGAGCGTGCCCACCATGGCGTTCTTCTGCGTCCCCAGCAGCTGCGCCGTGTAGAAGTCACCGAACATCGGCAGCATGATGATGGCCGTGCCGGCGAGGATCCCCTGCTTGGACAGGGGCAGCGTCACGCGCAGGAACGTACGGCCCGGGCTCGCGCCGAGGTCCAGGGCGCTCTCGATCAGGCTCGCGTCGATCCGCTCGAGCGCGGCGAACAGCGGCAGGATCAGGAAGGGCATCCACCCGTAGACGAGGCCCAGGATCACGGTGGAGGGACGCCCGTCGAGCCAGGTCTGGGGGGCGAGGAAGCCGGTCGCGGCCAGGATCCGGTTCACGAGCCCGTCGTCCTGGAGGAGGTTCACCCAGGCGAAGATCCGCATCAGGTAGGGCACCCAGAAGGGCACGATCATCAGCACGAGGAACGTGTTCCGCACGCGGCCCCGGAGCCGCGACATGTAGTACGCGACGGGGTAGCCGAGCAGGAGGCACAGGCCGACCGCGAGCAGGACGTACCCCATCGTGCGCAGGAAGACCTCGCGGAAGATCCCGGTCTGGCCCATGAGGCCGTTCAGCACGTAGGCGAACGCGTCCGGTTGCCAGTACAGCGGGTTCCACTCCGGAACGGTGGTGCCGAAGATCGGGTCGAGGCGGCCGGCGGCGGTCGCGACGATCGCGTAGAACGGGACGACGAACAGCGCGATGAGCCACAACACCCCCGGCACGGAGATCGCCGGCCAGAACCCGCGCGGGTAGAGCGTCTCGATGTCGCCGCTCCGAGCCCCGGCTCGCGCCATGGTGGCCGTATCCTAGCCAGGCCGCCCCCCGCGGGCGCGGGCCATCGCACCGGAAGGAGCGACCCCTCGTGACCCTCGGTCACAGCGTGCCGGCCGCCCTCCCTTGACAGCACCCGCGCGAGCCGTCATGACATGGGCGCCCGCTATCTCGGCGGCCGGGAGGAGAAGGAGGGGTCATGGATCGAGCAACGCGTCGAGCGCGGCCCGCGGGGCTGACGCGCCGGGAGTTCCTCCACCGTTCCGCCGTGGCGACCCTGGGCGTCGCCGGCCTCGGGGGGATCCTCGCGGCCTGCCGCGAGCGCGGCGTGGCCCCGGGGACGACCGGCGGGGGCGGGACGCCCGCGATCCCCGGACTCGCCTCCCCCGACAACCCCGCGACGCTGCCCCTGGACGACGACGTGCCGGCGATCGCCGACGGCCTCGCGCCCGAGGCGGGGCCGCTGCGGATCTTCAACTGGAACGACTACATCTACAAGAAGGTCCTGAAGGCCTTCGAGGCCGAGTACGGCGTCGAGATCGAGTACACCCAGTTCGCCGGGATGAACGAGGCGATGTCGAAGGTGCAGAACGACACGGTGCGCTTCGACCTCTTCTTCCCGACGATCGAGAACCTCCCGAAGCTGGTCGCCGCGAAGAAGCTCCAGCCGCTTAACCAGTCCTACCTGCCGAACCTGCAGAACATCTGGCCCCAGCTGCGGGATCCCTGGTACGACCGCGGCGCGCGCTACTCGGTCCCCTACATGACGTGGAAGACCGGGATCGGCTACCGGCGCGACCACGTCGACGACCCGGGCGCGCTGCCGATGCCCTTCGACATCTACTGGGACGAGCGGTGGCGGGGGAAGGTGAACCTCCTCGACGAGTACCGCGAGACGATCGGGATGGCGCTCGTGCGGATCGGCGTCGGCGACATGAACACCCACGACGAGACCGCGATCCGACAGGCGGGGGAGGCCCTCGGTCAGCTGAACGACCTCGTCGACGTGAAGGTGGCGGCCGGCGACTACCAGAAGATCGCCGAGGGTCAGGCCTGGGTCACGTACTCCTGGTCGGGGAACATGAACTACGCGCAGTACTACCTGCCCGAGGGGGTCGGGCCCGAGGTCCTCGGCTTCTTCTACCCGCCGGAGGGGGGCTGGGAGGTCTCCAACGACCTCATCGTGGTCTCCTCGCAGGCGGAGAACCCGGTGCTCGCGCACCTCTTCATCAACTTCCTCCTCGACGTCGACAACGGCCTCACGAACTTCGGGTACGAGGGGTACCAGCCGCCGTTCGTGGGCGTGAGCGAGCAGGAGTGGCTCGACGCCGGGTACATCCCCGACAACCTGCGGACCACGATCGTGACCGAGGACGACTTCGCGAAGGGCCAGCCGATCCTGGCGCTCCCGCCCGAGATCGACCAGATCTACCAGGACGTCTGGACGGAGTTCAAGGCCGGCATCTGAGAGCCCCGCGGTCCCGTACG
The DNA here is from genome assembly GCA_037446795.1 of Acidobacteriota bacterium. Lineage (GTDB taxonomy): Bacteria > Acidobacteriota > Polarisedimenticolia > Polarisedimenticolales > JBBIHW01 > JBBIHW01. The sequence goes on along the minus strand of JBBIHW010000234.1, from coordinate 128 downwards.
ATGGGCCCGGGCCGAGGGCCGTCGATGCGGGGAGCGGGGGTCGAACGATGGGCGAGGAGCGACGGTTCGTCACGATGGACGACGGCGTCCGGATCGCCGTGACGCTGTTCTTCCCCGAGGGAGCGGGT
>JBBIHW010000233.1:4614-5406 GCA_037446795.1 Acidobacteriota bacterium | reverse complement strand
AGCGGAATTGAAGATCGTCCCGGTGAGACACATGGACGAGGTGCTGGAGATCGCCATGGCCGGACAGCTGCCCGTGGCGAAGTTGGCGGGGAAGGAGGCTCCGGCCCTGGAAGAAGGCCCGGCCGAGGGGCCGGTCACGCACTGAGACCGGACGGCTCGTCTCGGTCACCGGGCCAGGGGTCGGGTTGCTGGCGACCCGTTGAGGATCACGTCCTGCCGGTTCGTGCGGTCGGTGTTCCACCCGGACGACACCCCTCGGGAGCCCGGGCCGGACCTCGTGTTCCTCGGGCGGTCGAACGTGGGGAAGTCGTCGCTGATCAACCGGCTGCTCGGCCGGGCGGACCTCGCGCGGGTGTCGAGGACGCCGGGGCGGACGCGCTCGGTGAACTTCTACCGCGTGAACGAGCGGTTCCACGTGGTGGACCTGCCCGGATACGGTTGGGCGCGCGTGCCGGAGCGCGTGCGGCGGTCGTGGCGGGAGATGGTCGAAGGGGTCCTCGAGCGCAGGCGAGGCCGCATCGCCATGGCCGTCCTGCTCGTGGACGGCCGGCACGGGGCGACCGAGCTGGACCGGACGATGAAGGACTGGCTGGACTCGAAGGGCATCGCCTACGTGATCGCCCTGCACAAGGCGGATCGCGTCCGCGCGGCCGAGAGGCGGGAGGCGGAGCGGCGCCTCGGAGAACGCCTCGCCTCGGGCGACGGGGCGCGCGCGATCGTGTGGGTGTCGTCGAGGAGCGGGGAGGGCTTCCGGTCGCTGTGGAGCCATCTCGATCGGGCGCTGGCCGGCAA
>JBBIHW010000233.1:0-4604 GCA_037446795.1 Acidobacteriota bacterium | reverse complement strand
AGGCCGGGATGGTCCAGGAGATCGACGGGGTCTGGGCGCTGGCCGGCAACGCCGCGGCCGGACGCTGAGGGCATCGCCATGGACATCCGAGAGCTGAAGACGATGGAGGTCGGCCAGCTGGTCAAGCTGGCCACCGGGCTCGACGTGGAGGGGGCCGGGGGCATGCGCCGGCAGGAGCTGCTCTTCCGGATCATCCAGGCCCAGGCGGCCCGGGACGGGGCCATCGTCACCGAGGGGGTGCTCGAGAGGCTGCAGGAAGGCTACGGGTTCCTGCGCGCCCCGGAGGCGAGCTACCTGCCCGGCCCGGACGACGTCTACGTCTCTCCGGCCCAGATCCGCCGGTTCGGTCTGCAGACGGGGGACTCCGTCTGCGGGCAGGTGCGCCCGCCCAAGCCCGGCGAGCGGTACTTCGCGCTCGCGAGGGTGGACTCGGTGAACGGGGCGCCGCCGGAGACCGTGCGCCACCGCATCGCGTTCGACAACCTGACCCCCGTCTACCCGCAGGACCGGCTGCGCGTGGAGCTGGCGGGGTCGGACGTCTCGGGCCGCGTCATCGACCTGATGACGCCCATCGGAAAGGGCCAGCGCGGCCTCATCGTCTCCCCGCCGCGAACCGGGAAGACCATGATGCTCCAGGCGATCGCCCACGGGCTCGCCCAGAACCACCCCGAGGTCCACCTGATCGTGCTCCTCATTGACGAGCGGCCCGAGGAGGTCACCGACATGAGGCGGTCGGTGCAGGGGGAGGTGATCGCCTCGACCTTCGACGAGGCGCCGACGCGGCACGTCCAGGTGACCGAGATGGTCCTCGAGAAGGCGAAACGCCTGGTCGAGTGCAGGCGCGACGTCGTCCTCCTGCTGGACTCCATCACGAGGCTCGCCCGCGCCTACAACGCGGTCCAGCCCCCGTCGGGCCGCGTGCTGTCGGGCGGTCTCGACGCCAACGCGCTGCAGAAGCCGAAGCGGTTCTTCGGCGCGGCGCGAAACGTGGAGGAGGGGGGCTCGCTGACGATCCTCGCCACCGCCCTCGTGGACACCGGCTCCCGCATGGACGACGTCATCTTCGAGGAGTTCAAGGGAACCGGGAACATGGAGATCAACCTGGACCGCAAGCTCGCGGACCGACGGGTGTTCCCGGCGGTGGACCTGATGCGGTCGGGAACCCGCAAGGAGGAGCTGCTGCTGTCCAAGAAGGAGCTCGACCGGACCTGGGTCTTGCGCAAGGTCCTGCAGCAGCTGTCCCCGGTGGAGGCGATGGAGCTTCTGCGGGACAAGATGCTCAAGACGAAGAGCAACGACGAGTTCCTGGACAGCATGGCGGGCTGAGACCCCGTGGTCTAGAATCCGTCCGCTCGCGCCGGCGCCGAGGTGAGGTCATGAAGCAGGGGATCCATCCCGAGCTGCACGAGGTGACGGTGGTCTGCGCCTGCGGGAACAGCTTCCCGACGCGCTCCACGCGCAGGGACCTCCGCGTGGAGATCTGCTCGGCGTGCCACCCCTTCTTCACCGGCCGACAGAAGCTCGTGGACTCGGCCGGGCGGGTCGAGCGGTTCGAGAAGCGCTACAAGAGAGGCGCCCGAGCCGAGCCCCGCTGAGACCGCCTCGCCGGCCCGCCCGAGCGGAGGTGGCCGTGTCCCGCACCCTGGATCCGAAGCTCCGGGCCAAGCTGGAGTCGCTCGAGGCGCGCCGCGAGGAGCTGGCGCGGGCTCTGGCCGACCCGGCGCTCGCAGCCGACCCCTCCCGCTACCGGCAGGCGAGCAAGGCATACGCCGAGCTCGGGCCGGTCGTCGAGAGGTTCCGCGAGTACCGCAGGGCGGAGCAGGAGCTGCGGGGAGCACGGGAGCTGGTGGCGTCGGCCGGGGAGGCGGAGCTTCGGGCCCTCGCCGCCGAGGAGGCCCGCCGCCTCGAGGCCCGGCTCGAGGAGGCCGAGCGGGAGCTGCGCGCGATGCTGCTCCCGTCGGACCCGAACGACGCGCGCGGCGCGATCCTCGAGATCCGGGCCGGGACCGGGGGCGACGAGGCGACCCTGTTCGCCGCGGAGCTGCACCGGATGTACGCGCGCTACGCCGAGTCCCGCGGCTGGAAGGTGGAGACGAGCAGCCTGTCCCAGAGCGAGGTCGGGGGGATCAAGGAGGTCATCTCGGTCATCGAGGGGGACTCGGTGTACGGGACCCTCAAGTACGAGAGCGGGGTCCACCGGGTCCAGCGGGTGCCCGTCACCGAATCTCAGGGACGGATCCACACCTCGGCGGTGACCGTCGCGGTCCTGCCCGAGGCGGACGAGGTCGAGGTGGAGCTGGACGAGAAGGACCTGCGGGTGGACACCTTTTGCGCGTCGGGACCCGGAGGGCAGGGAGTGAACACGACCCACTCGGCCGTCCGGATCACCCACGTCCCCACCGGGCTCGTCGTCCAGTGCCAGGACGAGAGGTCCTGGCACAAGAACCGGGCGCGCGCGATGCAGGTGCTCCGATCGCGCCTCTACGACCGGAAGCTCCGCGAGCAGCGGGAGGCCATTGCGCGGGAGCGGCGCGGGCTCATCGGCTCCGGCGACCGCAGCGAGAAGATCCGCACGTACAACTTCCCCCAGAGCCGCGTCACCGATCACCGCATCGGGCTCACCCTGCACAACCTGCGCGAGATCCTCGACGGGCAGCTCGCGCCCGTCCTCGACGCCCTGCGCGCCCGCGACCAGGCCGAGCGCCTGAAGCAAGAGGTCGAGGTCTGAGCTCGCGGGCGGGCGCGCTCACGGTGGAGGAGGTGGTCGCCGAGGCCGCCGCGACCCTCGCCCGCGCGGGGATCGCCGAGGCGCGGAGGGAGGCGGAGCGTCTCGCCGCGTGGGTCCTCGGCGCGGACCGCGGGACGCTGCTGGCCCGCCGCTGCGACCCCTTTCCCCCGCCGTCGCTCGACCGGTTCCTCGCGCTGCTGGCCCGGCGAGAGCGGCGCGAGCCGTTCGAGCACGTGGTCGGGGAGGCGGACTTCTTCGGGCTGCGGTTCCAGGTGGACTCGCGGGTCCTGGTGCCGCGACCGGAGACGGAGCTCTTGGTGGAGGCTCTGCTCGGCCTCGACCTGCCGGCCGCAGGCGCGGTGGCCGATCTCGGGACCGGCAGCGGCGCGATCGCCGTGACGGTCGCGCGACGGCGGCCCGATCTTCGGGTCTTCGCCCTCGACCGCTCGGCCGGGGCGCTCGAGCTGGCCGCCTCCAACGCCCGGCGTCACGGTGTCGCCGGCCGGATCGTCTTCGAGCGCGCCTCGTTCGCCTCGCCCCCGCGGCCGTGGCTCGCCCGCATGGACGCGGTCGCCTCGAACCCGCCCTACGTCTCGGAGGCGGAGTGGCACGGGCTCGAGCCCGAGGTGCGCGACCACGAGCCTCGCGAGGCGCTCGTGGCGGGGCCGAGCGGCCTCGAATCCTACCGGGAGGTCGCGCCCGCGGCCTTCGGACTGCTTCGTCCCGGCGGCGCGGTCGTGATCGAGCTCGGCCACAGGAGCGAGCCGGGCGCGCGCGAGGCGGCGGTGGAGGCCGGGTTCGAGCGGATCGAGGTGGTCGCGGACTGGCAGGGGATCCCGCGCGTGCTCGTCGCGCGCAAGCCCGGGGCTCCCGCGTGATCGAGGTCGCCGACGCCCTGCGGCTCCTCCTCGACGAGGTCGCGCCCCTGGAGCCGGTGGACATCCCGCTCGAGAAGGCCCTCGGCCGAGTCCTCGCCGAGACCGTGCTCGCCGATCGCGACTTCCCCCCGGCGGACCGGTCGGCGATGGACGGCTACGCCGTGCGCACGGCGGACCTGCCCGAGCCGGGGGGCGTCCTGAGCGTCGTGGGGCAGCTGCCGGCCGGCCGGTCCGCCGGCTCGCTGCAGGTCGCGGCGGGGCAGGCGGTGCGGGTCTTCACGGGCTCGGTCATCCCCCCGGGGGCCGACGCGGTCGTCATGCAGGAGCTGGTCGAGGAGGGACCCGACGGCGGCACGGTCCGCGTGCGCGAGGCCCCGGTGCCCGGCGAGAACATCCGGAGCCGCGGCGAGGAGCTGCGCAGAGGCGAGCCGGTGCTCGAAGAGGGGACGCCGATCGGCGCCGCGCAGGTCGGGGCGCTCGCCGCGGTGGGCCGCGCGCGGGTCCGCGTCTTCCGCCCCCCGAACGTCTTCGTGCTCTCCACGGGGGACGAAATCGTGCCGGTCGCGGCGACGCCCGAGCCCCACCAGGTCCGCAACAGCAACGCGCAAGCGCTCGCGGCCCAGCTCCGGGAGCTGTCGGTGGAGCCGGTCGAGCTCGGGATCGCGCCGGACGATCCCACGGCGCTCGACGAGGCGCTCGGCCGAGGTCTCTCGGGGGACCTGCTCGTGCTGACCGGGGGCGTGTCCGTGGGCGAGTTCGCCCTGGTCGCCGCGGGCCTCCGCGCGCGCGGGACGAGGCTCCTCTTCCACAAGGTCAATATGCGCCCGGGCAAGCCGATCCTGGCGGCCCGCCGCGAGGGATGCATCGTCCTCGGCCTTCCCGGCAACCCGGTGTCGGCCTTCGTCGGCTTCGCCCTGTTCGGTGTCCCGGTGGTGCTCCGGATGCTCGGTCACCGTCGGGTCGAGAACCTCGAGCTGCCCGCCGTCCTCGGCGACCGG
>JBBIHW010000232.1:0-5441 GCA_037446795.1 Acidobacteriota bacterium | reverse complement strand
GACCGCGAGGCCGGCAGCGAGCCACCCGGTCGCGAGGACGGGGTGGCCGCGCGACGTCACGAACAGGGCTCCGCCGAGCAGCAGCCAGATCCAGGGATCCACGATCACCCACAGGTCGCCGTACACCCAGCCGTCGTCCCACGGAAGCCACGGTCGCACCCCGTAGCCGTTGGCGGCGTCGAGCAGAAGGTGGCTCGAGACGGCGATCGCGCAGACGGCGAGCAGGGACAGCGGGCGCACGGGCTGCCTCGCGCGCCGCTTCCGGACGGCCCGGTCGAAGAGGAGCAGGGCGCACCAGAGGCCGACGGCTCCCGCCGCCACGCCGACGACCGAGTGGGTCACGCCCCGATGATGGACGTAATAGCCCAGCTCGGGCCGCGACCACAGCAGGTCCAGGTCGGGCAGGTTCCCCCCGACGAGCAGGGCCGTCGAGGCGAGGGGGCTCGCCCGCTCCAACCCGGCGCGGGCCAGCACGACCGCCAGCAAGCTGTGAGCGAGGTTGTCCAGTCCGGCCTCCGGGTCCCACAATGATAGAATCTTGGAGTTCGAGAAGCACCGAACGCCGGGAGACGGGGTTGTCGAGTCTCATCTGGTCCTTCGAGGAGCTCGTTCGTTACACCAAGTGGGAGGACCCGGAGGTCCGATACTGGGCCATCGATCGCCTGATCCGCCACTACCCGGACGAGTGCCCCGACGCCGTGGCCGGGTTCGTGCTCGACGATCACGACGCGACGCCCGGCATGGTCGCGCGGCACCTGGGCGAACACGGCAGCGCCCGCCACCACCACGTGCTGTTGCGCGGCTTCAAGCTGCTGCGAGGACAGACTCCCGGCACCTGCCTGCAGGCCCTGGCCCGGCTCGGGCACCCGGACGTGGTGGAGCTTGCGGCCTCCGCGCTGCAGAGGGGCGATCTGACGGAGCCCGCCCTAGCGATCATCATGGAGGCGCTCGCGGATCTGGGAACGCCCGCCGCGCGGGACCAGGTCCGGGAGTACGTCCGGAAGAAGGTGGAGTTGCTGGCGGAGCCGGGCGGGCTTCGCGCCGCGTTCAGGGTCGCGGACGCGGCGGAAATCCCCGACCTGATCGGGCGGTTCCTGCAGGCGCTTCAGTGGCGCGGAAGCCATCGAGCGGGCGAGGGGTTCCGCACGCTCATGGATGCCCTGCAGGTGGACGACACGTCGTGGTGCCTGCGGACGGGACCGTCGGGGCGCATCGAGCTTCGAAAGACGCTCAAAGCTGTCGAAGCCGGCTACGACTGCGACATCCAGGCCGCGGTGGGCGAGGCGACCCTCAAGCAGCTGGCCCAGCGGTTCCGCGCCGGGGACCTGGCGGAGATCGTGCGGTCGCTGGCCGACTGGACGCGCGCGGCGGTCGGGCGACTGCCGGCGGATCCCGAGGACGAGCTCCCGGCGCGGATCTCGGCGGCGGTCGGCGCCTTCGGGGCCCCGGCCGTCCTCGCCGAGATCGAGCGGCTGGGCCACCAGTTCCAGCAGTGGGTCGTCGGTTTCCAGCTGTCCTCCGCCATCGCCGTCGCCCGCTATCGCAACTACGCCCTGGAGCTCGATCGGGCGTCGGGAGACCTGGATCGGCTCCTCCGGCTCGCCGACGTGGAGACGGCGTTCGTGCTCCCGCGCCTGCCCTCGGCGATCGCCGAAGTCTGCCGGGGCGACGAGGCGAAAGCGCGCAGGGCGGAAGAGTGGTGCCTGCGGATGCTCGAGGCGCAGGGGCCCTTCTTCCCGAAGGTGGTCGCCCTCGAGACCTTGGGAGAGCTGAAGGCGATCCATTTCATCCCGGAGGTGATGGAGTACCTGTCCGACGAGAACTCCTACGTGTACGGCGCGGCGGAGCGCGCGCTGGGCAAGATGGGCGAGGCGATCGTCGCTCCGGCGCGCGCACGCCTCGAGAGCGGCCTCGCGGATCCCGATGCCGGTCACAGCCTCCTCGTCCTCCTGTGCGATCTCGGGACGCGGTCGGCCTACGAGGTGGTCCGCGCCCACCTCGACTGGTTCATGGAGGAGGTGGGTCCCGGGACGGCGGCCGAGTGGGTGAGCCTCTTCGGCCTGGAGGAGCTGATCGATCCCCTGCGGGAATGGCTCGACGGCGACCCGGCCATGGTGGGCCAGGCGTTGCTCCTGCTGGCCGCCATCCACAACGTCCGGATCCCCGAGGAGGAAGAGATCCTCAGGGCGATCGAGGACGAGCGGGAGCGCCAGGCGCGCGAGCCCGAGGAGGAAGGGGCCGCCGAGGGGCCGGAGCGCGACGGGGGCAGCTACGTCATGTGAGCCGGGCCGCGGCCCCGCGGCCCGCGGAAACGTGAGGCCATGCCCCGCACCCCGCCCGAACGCATCCGCAACATCGGCATCGTGGCGCACATCGACGCCGGAAAGACGACGACGACCGAGCGGTTTCTCTACTACACCGGGCGGGTCCACCGGATCGGCGAGGTTCACGACGGACAGGCCGCGATGGACTTCCGCGCGGACGAGCGGGAGCGGGGGATCACCATCTCCGACGCCGCGACCACGTTCTACTGGCGCGACCACCAGATCCAGCTCATCGACACGCCGGGCCACGTGGACTTCACCGCCGAGGTCGAGCGCGCGCTGCGGGTGCTCGACGGCGCCGTGGTGATCTTCGACGCCGTGGAGGGCGTCGAGCCGCAGTCCGAGACGGTCTGGCACCAGGCCGACCGCTACGGGGTTCCCCGGATCGCCTTCGTGAACAAGATGGACCGGATCGGCGCGGACTTCGACGCGGCCGTCCGCTCGATGCGCGAGCGGCTCGGCTGCACGCCGCTGCCCGTCCAGATCGCCGCGGGATCCGCCGAGACCCTCGAGGGCGTGGTGGACCTGGTCGAGGAGAGGCTGCTGCGGTTCGATCCCGCGACCGAGGGCCGCGACGTCCGCTCGGACGCCGTGCCCGACGCTCTCGCCGAGCAGGCCCGCCAGCAGCGCGCGCAGCTGGTCGAGACCCTGGCCGAGGGCGACGACCGGCTCGCCGAGCTGTACCTCTCCGAAGCCCGTGTCCCGGCCTCCGAGCTGCGGGCCGCACTGCGGCGGGCCACGCTGTCCCGAACGGGGGTGCCCGTCCTGTGCGGGGCGGCGCTCCGGAACGTGGGCATCCAGCCGCTCCTCGATGCGGTTTGCGACTACCTGCCGTCGCCCGCGGACCTGGCGGCCGTGAAGGGGACGGACCCGCGCACCGGCCGCGCGGTCGCCCGCCGGCCCGCGCTCGACGAGCCCTTCGCGGCGCTGGTCTTCAAGGTGACCGCCGGCGCCTCGGCCGACCTGTTCTACCTGCGCGTCTACTCGGGCCGGCTCGCCTCCGGCGGCCGCGCTCTGAACCCGCGTACCGGGGAGATGGAGCGGCTCCGCAGGATCCTGCGGATGCATGCGGACCGCGGCGAGCCCGTGCAGGACGTCGAGGCAGGAGACATCGTGGCGGTGCAGGGACTTCACCGGACGGCGACAGGCGACACCCTGTGCGACGAGAGCGCGCCGATCCTCCTCGAGCCCATCCGGTTCCCGGACACGGTCGTCTCGGTCGCCGTCGAGGCCAGGACGGCCGCGGAACGCGACCGCCTCTCGGAGGTGCTGGCGCGCGTGCAGCGGGAGGATCCGACCCTCCGCGTATCGTCGGATCCCGAGACCGGGCAGACGCTGCTGTCCGGCATGGGCGAGCTGCATCTGGAGGTGACGCTCGCCCGCATGGAGCGGGATTTCGGTGTGGCGGTTCATTGGGGGAAGCCGCGGGTCTCCTTCCGGGAGACACCCCGGACGGCCGCAGCGGGCTGCGCGGAGTACCGCCGCGTCGTGGCCGGCGAGAACCTGTTCGCGCGCGTGGCGGTCCGGATCGAGCCGCTCGAGGACCGCAGCGCGCGGGCCGTGGTGACCGACGGCCTCGCGCCCGGAGCCCTTCCATCCCACTTGCTTCCCGCGTTGCTCGACTCCATCCGGAATTCGGCCGAGGGAGGGGGCTTGTACGGGTATCCCGTCACGGGCGTCCGCGCCGTTCTCGTCGAGGCGGTCCACGCCGCTGCCAGCCAGCCCGAGATCGCACTGAACTCGGCCGGCAGTCTCGCCTTCCGGGAGGCGCTGCGACAGGCGGGCTCGCTCGTTCTCGAGCCCTACGGGCGGCTCGAGGTCCGCGTCCCCGAGGAGCATCTCGGCGCCGTGGTCAAGACGCTGCAACAGCGGCGCGTGATCATCGAGGAGACCCGGTTCACCAGGAGCGGGGTCCTCGTCCGGGGGGCCGCCCCCATCGGCGAGATGTTCGGCTATCTCACGGTCCTGCGCTCGAACACGCAGGGCCGGGGTTCGTTCTCCCTCGAGCCGTTCGACTATCGCCCCGTTCCGGACCACTTGGTCGCGGCGCACCACGAGCGGATCCTCTGAGGGGGGAGCGGGCCTGCGCGGGGGGCTCGAACGGGAGGGCGCGCCCGCGGTAAGCTTGGGGCGGGGGGAGCCGCGATGGAGCCCTTCGAGACGATCCTCCTGACCACGGATTTCTCCGATCTCTCTCGGCGGGCGGTCCCCCTCGCCCTGGCCCTCGCGCGGGCCTTCGGCTCCAGGCTCCTGGTCGTGCACGTCGTGGAGGAGATGCTTCCTCCGCTCTCCGACGAGTTCTCGGCGGTTCCCTTCCAGGAGGTGCTCGAGGCGCAGCGCCGCCACGCCGCGCAGGCGCTCGAGCGGTTCGTCGCCGAGGAGGTCGGCGCTCACGGAGGCGGGGCCGACCCGGTTCTCGCCCAGGGCGTTCCCCACCTGGAGATCGTGCGCCTGGCCGAGCAGCGCCGCGCCGACCTGATCGTGATGGCCACCCATGGCCGGGGCTTCCTCTCGCAGGCGATCTTCGGCTCGACCACCGAGCGCGTCCTGCGCCACGCGCCGTGCCCGGTGCTGACCGTGCGTGGCCGCCCCGCACCGAACGTCGCGGCGGCGCGCTCTTGACAGCTCCGCAGGGCGGATCTTATGAGCCGCGCGTCGAGGCCGGGGCGGGACGTGGCGAACCAGACCCTTCCCGCCCGGCCGCGTGCGAGGAGGTGACAACCATGGCGTTGGCGAGGATGGATCCGTTTCGCGATCTGATGAGCCTCACCGACCGGCTGGGCCGCCTGTTCTCCGAGACGGGGGGTCGCACCGGCGACGACCTGTTCGGGGCCTGGGCCCCGCCCGTGGACATCTTCGAGAAGGAGGATCGGCTCGTGCTCCGCGCGGACCTCCCGGGGGTGGAGCGCGACCGCATGGACGTCCGCGTGCAGGGCGGGAGGCTGGTTCTCGAGGGCGAGCGGAGGCGCGAGCCGGACGTGGACGAAGACACCGCGTACCGGCTCGAGCGCAGCTACGGGCCGTTCACGAGGAGCTTCACCCTGCCCACCAGCGTGGACCCGTCGAGGATCACGGCGCGGTACGCCAACGGCGTGCTGGAGGTGACCCTGCCGAAGG
>JBBIHW010000231.1:0-5447 GCA_037446795.1 Acidobacteriota bacterium | reverse complement strand
ATCGGGCGCGTGCTCGTCGAGGCGGGGGTGCTGAGCTCGGCGCGGCGGATCTGGCGGATCTCGGTCGAGGAGCTGACGGCCGCCGTCGAGGGCCGCAGGCCCCCGGACCGGCTCGGTCCCGGCCGCTGGGACCCGTTCGTGTTCGCCGTCGCCACCTCCGCTGGGCGCGAGTCCGAGGGGACGGCGGCGGCCCCCGGGATCGGGGCCGGCCGACTCCGCGTCCTCGACGGCTTGGAGGCCCTCCGGGGAACGGACTCCCGCGACGTGCTCGCGGTGGGCGATCCGGTCCCGCGGGTCGCGCCCCTGCTGTGGAACGCCGCTGGGCTCGTCACCGCGGGGGGCGGCGTGGGCGCGCACCTGTTCGAGGTCGCGCGGTCCCTCGGCGTTCCGGCAGTGGTGGGGGTGGACCTGCGCGGATGCCCCGACGGGACGCTGGGGGCGGTGGACGGCGACGCGGGGGCGGTCCACGTCCTTGAGCCCGGGAGCGGCGCAGGATACGTGCGGCGACTGGGGGCGTGATGCGGCGGTCGGTGGGCGTCGCCCGATGGGGCGACAGCGGAGGAACCAGATGACTGGAAGAACCAGGCGTCCGGACGGCGTCGTCACGATCGACATCCACTGCCACGTGATGTCCCTGGAGAGCGAGGAGCTCGTTCGCCCGTTCTTCACGCCCGACAAGGACCCGTTCTTCCGCTTCTCGGGCCCGTCGAGCGAGGCCTATAACCGGAAGCACTTCGCGGAGATCGTCCCGAAGCTGTCGCAGCCCGAGGAGCGGCTCCGCGACATGGACCGGATGGGGATCGACATCCAGGCCATCTCGGTCGCGCCGCCCCAGTACTTCTACTGGACCGAGCCGGACCTGGGGGTTCGGGTGTCGCGGATCCAGAACGACAACCTGGCGACGATCGTCGACCGGTATCCGGATCGGTTCGTCGGGCTCGGGACCCTCCCCCTCCAGGACGTGGACGCGTCGCTGCTGGAGCTGGACCGGGTCGTGGACGAGCTGGGGTTCCGGGGCGTGGAGATCTGCACGAGCGTGAACGGGACGGACTTCGACGACCCCCGGTTCGAGCCGCTGCTCCGCAGGTTCGAGGAGCTCGAGGTGTTGGTCGTGATGCACCCCAACGGCTTCTCGCACGGCGAGCGCCTGGCCGCGTACTACCTGATCAACACCGTGGGAATGCCGCTGGACTCCACGATCTCGATCTCGCGGATGATCTTCGGCGGGGTGCTCGAGCGGCATCCCGACCTCAAGATCTGCGTCGTGCACGGCGGCGGGTACCTCCCCTTCTACCCGGCGCGCTTCGACCACGCGTACCGGGCCCGGGAGGACTGCCGGGAGAACATCTCGCGCCCGCCGAGCACGTACCTGCGCCAGCTGTACTTCGACACGATGGTGTTCGACACCGAGGACCTGTCGCTGCTGATCTCCCGGTACGGCGCCGACCACGTCCTCCTGGGGAGCGACTACCCCTACGATATGGGCGTGGACGACCCGGTGAGCCTCGTGACCGGGATCGAGGGGCTGGACGACAAGGAGCTGGCGTTAGTGCTGGGCGGCAACGCCGCCCGGCTGCTCAAGCTCGATCTCTGAGGGGGCGGGCGGATGGGGATCGTCGTCGTCACCGACCACGTGTTCGCCGACTTGGATCGGGAGCGGGAGATCCTCGCCGCGGCCGGCCACGAGCTCCGCTACGCGGGGAACGCGCGCACGTCGGACGAGGTCCGCGAGGCCGTGGCTGGCGCGGACGCCGTGCTGAACTGCTACGCGCCGATCGGCGCGGACGTGATCGCGACGATGCAGGGGTGTCGCATCATCGCCCGGTACGGCATCGGCCTGGACACGATTGATATCCCCGCCGCGACCGAGCGAGGGATCCTCGTGACGAACGTCCCGGACTACTGTATCGACGAGGTCTCGGACCACGCCCTGGCGCTGATTCTCTCCCTCGCCCGTGCCGTCCCGCGCCTGGACCGCTCCGTCCGCTCCGGCGGGTGGGACGCGATGGTCGCCCGTCCGTTGCACCGCCTGCGCGGCCGGGTGCTGGGACTTGTCGGGTTCGGGCGCATCGCCCGGCGTCTGGCGGAGAAGGCCGCGCCGATTGGGTTCGAGATCCTGGCCACCGATCCGCACGTCTCGCCGGAGGCGATCCGCGCCGCCGGCGCCCGGCCGACGAGCCTGAGCGAGCTCCTCGGAGCCTCGGACGTCGTCTCGATCCACGTCCCCCTGACGGAGGAGAGCCGTCACCTAATTGGTGCCCGCGAGCTCGGGCAGATGCGCACGGGCGCGTTCCTGGTCAACACCTCTCGCGGCCCCCTGGTGGACCTCGCGGCGCTCCGCGACGCGCTCGAGGCCGGTCGGCTGGCCGGGGCCGCCCTCGACGTGCTCGAGCGGGAACCGCCCGATCCCGAGGATCCGCTCCTGCACCGCGACGACGTCGTGGTCACGCCGCATGCCGCCTTCTACAGCGAGGAGTCGATGGCCGAGCAGCAGCGGAAGGCAGCCGAGCAGGTGGTCGTCGCGCTTCAGGGGGGCACGCCCCCCTACGCGGTCAACGCCGAGGCCGTGGCCGCGCGCTCGAGCTGAGGGCCTCGAGCACCCCCGCTCCAGGGCGACGCCGGCGAGGCCCTTCGGTCAGGATGGCGAGACGGCCCACCATCTCCCGTTCCGACGGCCGACCTCCACCGGGACCGCGAAGCAGTCCTCCAGGCGTTCGGCCGTCAGGATCTCCTCTACGGCGCCCGCGGCGATCACCCGGCCCCTTCGGAGCAGCGCGGCGTGCGTCGCCGAAGGCGGCACCTCCTCGAGGTGGTGGGTGGCGAGCAGTGTGGTGGGGGCGTCCGGGCCGGTCGCGGCCTTCTCGAGCGCCCCGATCAGGTGCTCCCGGGCCGGGAAGTCCAGTCCGGCCGCCGGCTCGTCCAGGATCAGGAGTTCTGGCTGGCCAAACAGGGCGCGGGCGAGCAGGACCCGCTGTCGCTCCCCCTGGCTGCACCGCGCGAACGGCTGACGCCAGAGCCCCTCCGCGCCTACCTCAGCCAGGCGTCGCCGCGCGCGCTCGCGGTCCGCCTCCTCGATCCGTTCGAACCAGGTGACGAGCGTGGACCGCTTGCCCGTCAGCACGACGTCGAGGACGGTGAGGTTCGGCGGCATCATCTCGGTCAGGGTGTGCCCGCAGTGGCTGATCCGCGGGTGAAGCGTCCGGATGTCCCCGCGGCCGAAGGTGATCCCCAGGACCCGTACGACGCCCGACGAGGGCCGCCGCCGCGCCCCGGCGAGCGTGAGCAGCGTCGTCTTGCCGCTGCCGTTGGGCCCGAGGAGCACCCATCGCTCGCCGCCGTACACCTGCAGGTCGACCGGACCGAGCAATCGCCGGCCGCCTGCGCGGACGACGGCACCCTCCAGGGTCACGACGGGTTCCACCGCGCGCTCGGGGGTTCAGCCGGCCTGGGTGGCCCGGGGCTCATCGACCGAGCCCTCCTCGGGCGTCCCACCGAGGAACGCCACCAGATCGTTCGCCGCCGAGCTGAGGTGCTCGCGGATCGCGCGTTCCGCCGCCTCGGCGTCGCCCCGGATGCAGGCGTCCAGGATCTCCTGGTGCTCCTCGTCGGCGCGCTCGGAGGGTGGGCGGCCCGCAACGAACATGTGGATGTACGGCGTGGAGGCGTCGCGCAGGTTCTCGATCAGCGAGACCAGGCGGGGCATCTTGGCGCAGGAGTACAGCCGGAGGTGGAAGTCGTCGTTCATCTTCAGCCACCGGCGGGCGTCTTCGGTCCGTCGCATCCGGTCGATCAGGGACCGGAGCTCGCGCACGATCTCGGGCCGCAGGTGCGGGATCGCGCGGACGATGGCCAGCGACTCCAGCACCTCGCGGATCTTGTAGAACTCCAGGAGGTCGTCCGTGGTGGGGTGGAAGACCACCGCGCCACGGTGCGGGTCGATCTTGACCAGCCCCTCCGCCTGGAGCTGGGCGAAGGCTTCTCGGACGGGGGTCGTGCTGACGCCGAACCGCCGCGCCACCTCGTTCTGCCGGAGCCGGGTTCCGGGCGGGAGCGTGCCGTCCTGGATCTCGTTGCGGAGGCGCTCCGCGACCACCTTGGCCGTCGTGTCGCGGTCGAGCAGCTCCTGCCTCCGGACCACCCTCGTCCCCTTCCCCGCCCGTTCGCGGGCTCGTCGTCGGCGCGCTGCTTGGCAGCCGCGCGCGCTTCGTACACGATATCCGATGCATCGCCGCCATCGCGGCAGCCCAACCCATGCGGTTCAGCCGGGTGCTGCCCCCTCCTCCACCTTGAGCACGGCTCGCCCGACGACCGTCCCCGACTCCAGGGCCTCGAAGACCTCGTTCACCTCCTCGAGCCGACGGACGAGGCCGACCACGGGACGGATCTCGCCCGAGGCGACCAGGGCGATCGCCCGCTCCAAATCGTCCCGGTGGGCGTACCGCGAGCCTACGAGCTCGAGCTCGCCCAGGACGAACCGCGGCGTGGGGACGCCGAGCGCCGTCGCGGGCGCGTACCCGACCCCGACGATGCGGCCGCCCTCCCGGACGAGATGGTCGGCGAGCTCGAGCGTGTCGGCGTGCCCGACCGTGTCCAGCACGACGTCCATCCCGTCCCCTCCTGCCTCCTCCACCGCCGCGGCGGCCGCCTCCGGATCGGCGACTCGGGCGTCCAGCCCGAGTTCGCGGGCCCTCTCCAGGGTCGGCCCGTGGACGTCGAACCCCGTTACCCTCGCGCCCGCCGCCCGTGCGATCTGTGCCGCGTGGATCCCGACACCCCCCAGGCCCACGATCGCCACCGACATCCCGACCCGAACCCGGCCCCGGACGACGACCGACCGGTACGCCGTGCCGAGCGCGCAGGACAGGAGGGCGGCGTGGATCGGATCGATCGAGGGGGGGACACGGATCAGCCGATCGACCGGGACCGCGATCCGCTCGCGGAACCCTCCGTGGTGGGTGAACCCTGTCCACGCGACGAGCTGCGTGCACAGGGTCTCGTCACCCCGCCGGCAGCTCGCGCACCGCCCGCACGGCCAGTAGTGGAACACCGTGCCGAGGCTCCCCTCCTCGAGCAGGCCCGGGGGCTCGGTCCGGAGCACCCGACCGAAGATCTCGTGCCCGGGCACATGGGGGAGCGAGAGGCGGTCGCTGTACGGCATGTGGCCCCGCGCGGTCTTGACGTCGCTGAAGCAGACTCCGCAGGTCACCACCTGGAGGAGGGCGTACCCGGCCGGCATCTCGGGCTCGGGGACCTCCATTGGGACCAAGGGCTCCCCGTATGCGGTCACCGCCATCGCGCGCATCGGCCTACCACCCCCTCGGAACCGACCCCTCGGGCCGGGCTGGCGCAGCGGCTCGATATAGTACACAATGTCCACGGGCCTGTCCCCGCCCTAAGCGTCCCGATGTGGGTCCCTGAGGCTCACCTCGGTTGTGGGTGATGATGTG
>JBBIHW010000230.1:0-5467 GCA_037446795.1 Acidobacteriota bacterium | reverse complement strand
CGAGGTCAGCGCCGAGGAGGTGGAGCGCGAGATGGAGGCCGCGGCGCGGCGCGTCGCGCGGGGCGCGGCGCTGCCCGGCTTCCGCCCCGGCAAGGCGCCGGTCGAGCTGGTCCGCGCCCGCTTCGCGCGGGAGATCGAGCAGGACGTGCGCGAGCGGATGGTCGCCCGGCTGCACCGGCAGGCGACCGAGCAGAAGGGCGTCCGGCCGTTGGGGGATCCGGTCCTCGAGGAGCTGTCCCACCCGGCGGGAGGGCCGCTGCGGTTCGAGACGAGCTTCGAGGTGGCCCCTGCCTTCACCCCGCGCAACTACCGGGGCGTGGAGGTGAGGGAGCCGTCGGTCCGCGTCGAGGACGAGGAGGTCGAGCGCGCGCTCGAGGATCTGCGGGAGGCGCACGCGCGGCTGGTGGCGGAGCCGGGGCGGAAGGCCGCGACCGGCGACTTCGTGCTGTGCGACCTCGAGGGGCGGCCCGTCGGGGCGCCGACGTTCCGGCGGGAGCGGCGGCTCGTGGAGGTGGGCTCGCCGGACAACTTCCCCGAGTTCAACGAGCGGGTGGCGGGAGCGGCAGCGGGCGAGGTGGTCGAGTTCACCGTCAGCTACCCCGAGGGCCACGGGTCCAGGGAGCTTTCCGGCCGGAAGGTCGCCTACACCCTCGTGGTCCACGAGGTGAAGCGGAAGGTCCTGCCCGCCCTCGACGACGAGTTCGCCAAGGACGCGGGCGACTTCGACAGCCTCGACGCACTGCGGGCGAGCATCCGCGCCGGGCTCGAGGCGACCAAGCGCGAGACGGCGCGGCAGGCGGTGCGGCGCCAGGTGCTCGACAAGGTCCTGCTCGAGAACCCGATCCCCCTGCCGGAAGCGCTCGTGGAGAGCGAGGTGCGGGGCAGACTCGAGGACATCGTGCGATCCATGATCGTCCAGGGGGTGGACCCGCGCCAGCTCGACCTCGACTGGCGGATGCTGCGGGAGAAGGTCGAGGAGCCGGCGCGAAAGGCCGTCCACGCGGGGCTCGTGCTGGACGCCGTGGCGGAAGCCGAGGGCTTGGAGGTGTCGCCCGCAGACGTCGAGGCGAGGATTCGCGAGGAGGCTTCGCGCGCCGGCGTTCGGGAGCGCGAGCTGCGGGAGCGACTCGCGCGGGGCGCGGGGCTCGAAGCCTTGAGAATGCAGCTACTTCGGCAAAAATCGCTTGACTACCTGATCTCGGTTGCTAATATTCAAAGCGCGGGGTGAAACGATGCCGCTGGTGCCGATGGTGGTCGAGCAGACCAGCCGTGGCGAGCGAGCCTACGACATCTACTCGAGGCTGCTGAAGGACAATATCGTATTCATCGGGTCCCCGATCGACGACACCCTGGCCAATCTCGTCATCGCGCAGCTCCTGTTCCTCGAGGCAGAGGACCCGGACAAGGACGTCTCCATCTACATCAACTCGCCGGGAGGCTCGATCACGGCGGGACTGGCCATCTACGACACCATGCAGTTCATCAAGCCCGACATCAGCACGTTCTGCGTCGGGCAGGCGGCGAGCATGGCGGCGGTGTTGCTGGCGGCAGGGACCAAAGGCAAGCGTTTCGCCCTCCCGAACTCGCGCATCATCATTCACCAGCCGCTGGGAGGTGTTTCCGGCCAGGCCACCGACATCGACATCCAGGCGCGGGAGATCCTTCGCATGCGCGAGGCGCTCAACGAGATCCTCGTCCGACACACGGGCCAGTCTCTCGAGCGGATCTCGAGAGACACGGACCGCGACTACATCATGACCGCGGGCCAGGCGCTCGAGTACGGCCTGGTGGACCAGGTCATCTTCGAGAGGGATTGAGGGAACGGCGCGAACCCGCCCGATCCGGGGAGCTGAAGGGGCGATGTCCAGGAAGAAGCCGGAAGGCGAGGGACTGAAGTGCTCCTTCTGCAACAAGAGCCAGAAGGACGTGCGGAAGCTCATCGCCGGCCCGACCGTGTACATCTGCGACGAGTGCGTGGACATCTGCCTGGACATCATCGCCGAGGAGCGCGAGACCGAGGAGCAGGAGGGCCGTCCGCGCCTTCCGAAGCCGGTGGAGATCAAGGCGTTCCTCGACGAGTACGTCATCGGGCAGGAGTCCGCCAAGAAGCGCCTGGCGGTGGCCGTCTACAACCACTACAAGCGGAACGAGATGTCCCGCCGGCGACAGGACGTGGAGATCCAGAAGAGCAACATCCTGCTGATCGGGCCCACCGGCTCCGGCAAGACGCTGCTGGCGCAGACGCTGGCCCGGCTGCTGTCGGTCCCGTTCGCCATCGTGGATGCGACGACCCTGACCGAGGCGGGCTACGTGGGCGAGGACGTGGAGAACATCATCCTGAAGCTGCTCCAGGCCGCCGACAACGACGTGGACAAGTGCCAGCGCGGGATCATCTACATTGACGAGGTGGACAAGATCGCCCGCAAGGGAGAGAATCCATCCATCACCCGGGACGTGTCCGGAGAGGGGGTCCAGCAGGCGCTGCTGAAGATCCTCGAGGGTACCGTGGCCAACGTGCCGCCGCAGGGCGGCCGCAAGCACCCGCACCAGGACTTCATCCCCGTGGACACCACGAACATCCTGTTCATCTGCGGCGGGGCTTTCGTGGGACTCGAGACGGTCGTCGAGCAGCGCATCGGCAAGAAGAGCATGGGGTTCAAGGCCGAGGTCAAGGCGCGCCGGGAGAAGGACCTGTCCAGCATCCTGGGACAGGTGCAGCCGTCCGACCTGATCAAGTTCGGCATGATCCCCGAGTTCGTCGGACGGCTCCCGGTGGTGGCCACCCTGGACGAGCTGGACGTGCACGCCCTCAAGCGGATCCTCGTCGAGCCGCGCAACGCGCTCGTCCGCCAGTACCAGAAGATCTTCGAGTACGAGAACGTGAACCTGCGGTTCACCGACGACGCGCTGGAATGCGTGGCCAACGAGGCGATCGAGCGAAAGATCGGCGCCCGCGGGCTGCGGATGATCCTCGAGGAGTTGATGCTGGACATGATGTTCCTCCTCCCCTCGCAGACCGGGGTGAAGGAGGTCGTGGTCACCAGGGACGTCGTCCTGAACCGGAGCAAGCCGCTGGTCGTCATGGAGAAGGCGGGCTAGCCGGCTTTCGGGACGTCCGCGGCCCGAGCATCCCCGGAAGGAGGAGACGTTGGACGAGCGCACGGTGCGTTCTGCCGACAGCCTGATCCGCCTGCCCATGGTCCCGCTGCGGGACGTCGTCGTGTTCCCGCACACGCTCGTGCCCTTCGTGGTGGGCCGCAGACCCTCGCTCATGGCGGTGGACGAGGCGCTGGCCGCGGACGGGAGGCTGTTCCTGGCCATCCAGCGCAACCCCAAGGTGGACCGCCCGAGCCCCGAGGAGATCCACTCGGTGGGGACCGTGGCGTCCATCGTGCAGCATCTCAAGCTGACCAACGGCAACGTGAAGCTCCTGGTGGAGGGGCTCCACAGGGCCCGCATCCTGGAGATCGAGGAGGACGAGGAGGGGTGCTTCCGCGTCGTGCTGAAGAGCATCGAGCGGCGCCCGGAGCCCGCCGGCCAGCTGCAGCAGCTCGTCGAGCGGGTGGCCGAGCTGTTCGAGCGGTTCGCGAAGTACGCGCCCGGTCTTTCCCAGGAGACCCTGGCCACCACCCTCCGCGGCGGGGATCCCATCCGCTTCGCCGACACGCTGTGCGCGCAGCTGCCGGTCGGCGTCGAGGAGAAGCAGGCGCTGCTCGAGACCGTGTCCCCCACGGAGCGGCTCGAGCAGGTGGCGCGCTACCTCGAGGGGGAGATCGAGAAGCTGCGGGTGGACAAGAAGATCAACACCCGCGTCAAGAAGCAGATGGAGAAGGCGCAGAAGGAGTACTACCTCAACGAGAAGATCAAGGCGATCCAGCAGGAGCTCGGCCGCAAGGACGACCGGCTGAACGAGATCGAGGAGTTCCGCCAGAAGATCGAGGCGGCCGGCATGCCCCCGGAGGCCAAGGAGAAGGCGCTGCAGGAGCTGAAGCGGCTCGAGGTCATGCCTCCGGTGTCCGCCGAGGCCACCGTCTCCCGCAACTATCTGGAGTGGCTGCTGGCCGTTCCGTGGAGCCAGAGGTCGCGGGAGCTGACCGACATCAAACGGGCCGAGCGGATCCTCGAGGAGGACCACTACGGCCTCGAGAAGATCAAGGAGCGGATCCTCGAGTACCTGGCCGTCCGGCGCCTCGTCAAGAAGATGAAGGGCTCGATCCTCTGTTTCGTGGGGCCTCCGGGTGTGGGAAAGACATCGCTCGCCCAGTCCATCGCCCGGGCCACGGGACGCAGGTTCGTGCGGCTGTCCCTCGGAGGGGTCCGCGACGAGGCCGAGATCCGCGGCCACCGCCGCACGTACATCGGCGCCTTCCCGGGCCAGATCGTCCAGATGATGCGCAAGGCCGGCACGCGGAACCCGGTCTTCCTGCTCGACGAGGTGGACAAGATGGCCGCGGACTTCCGCGGGGACCCGTCGGCGGCGCTGCTCGAGGTCCTCGATCCCGAGCAGAACCACTCCTTCCTGGATCACTACCTGGACACGGAGTTCGACCTGAGCGACGTGATGTTCATCGCCACCGCGAACATCACCCACAGCATCCCGCCGGCCCTGCGGGACCGCATGGAGGTCATCCGGATCGCGGGCTACACGCTCAACGAGAAGCTGGCCATCGCCCAGCGCTACCTGGTCCCCAAGCAGCTCAAGGCGCACGGCCTCGAGAAGCAGGACGTGGTCTTCGAGGACGAGGCGCTTCGGGAGATGGTGGAGCGATACACGCGGGAGGCGGGTGTCCGCAACCTGGAGCGGGAGATCGCCTCGATCTGCCGGAAGATCGCCCGCAGGGTGGTCTCGGGCGAGCAGCCCCAGCAGTTCCATCTGAACGCCGAGCGTGTCGTGGAGCTGCTGGGCGTTCCTCGCTACCACCCTCCGCGGGAGAGTCAGCGGGCCCCGGCGGTCGGCGTGGCCATCGGTCTGGCCTGGACCGAGACCGGAGGGGAGATCCTTACCACGGAGGCCACCCTCATGCGAGGCCGCGGCAAGCTCACCCTCACGGGCCAGCTCGGCGAGGTGATGCAGGAGTCGGCCCAGGCCGCCCTCTCCTACATCCGCAGCCGGTCCGAGGCCCTGGGCATCGACCCGTTCTTCTACCGGAAGTTCGACCTGCACGTGCACGTGCCCGAGGGGGCCATCCCGAAGGACGGGCCCTCGGCGGGGATCACGCTGGCCACCGCGCTGGCCTCGGTGCTCTCGGGTGTGGCCGTGCGGGGCGACGTGGCCATGACCGGCGAGATCACGCTTCGGGGCAAGGTGCTCCCCGTGGGCGGCGTCAAGGAGAAGGTGCTGGCCGCCTACCGGTTCGGAACCCGCTGCGTGCTGCTGCCGAGGGAGAACGAGAAGGACTTGGCGGAGATCCCGGAGGACATCCGGGACCAGCTCACGATCCACCTCGTCGAGAGCATGGACGAGGTG
>JBBIHW010000229.1:0-5541 GCA_037446795.1 Acidobacteriota bacterium | reverse complement strand
CACGAACTGGGCGACGGCGGGGCCGACCTGCTCCGCGTCGAAGCCATCGGGCTCGACTTCCCCTTCGGCCTTCCCCTCGCCTTCGCCGAGAAGCTGCTGGGCGGGCCCTTTCCCGAGGAAGGGTGGTGGGCGCTCGCGCGCCGGCTCGACCGCATGACGCGCCCGGAGTACCTCCGCACGCTCCAGGAGTTCCGCGACGAGGCCGGCGAGCTGAAGCGGTACACGGACGAGGTCGCCGGCGGCTTCTCCCCGCTCCACCGGGTCAATCCGGACCTGGGCCCGATGACCTACCACGGCATCCGCATGATCGCCGAGGACCGCTCGCGGTACGCGATCCGTCCGTTCGAAACGGCCCGCGGCCGACTGCTCCTCGAGGTCTACCCGGGCTGGCTCGCGCGGAGGATCGCCGGCGCGGCGGCGAAGGACGACAAGGAGAAGAAGACGGGGCTGGTCGGCGGCCTCGAGCGGCTCGCGGGGTGGCCGGTCGAGCTCCCCGAGCCGTTCCGCAAGACGTGCCTGGCGAACCGCGACGCGCTCGACGCCGTGCTCGCAGCCCGGTCGGCCGCCGTGGCCGTGCTGACGGGAGAGGCGGAGCGGCCCGCCGGCGAGATCGCCCCGCAAGCGGCGGACCGCATCCGCCTCGAGGGATGGATCTACGGCCTCGTCCTCGACTGAGCCCCGTACGGGCGGGAGCTGGCCCGCGCCGCGCCGGCTCACCTCACGAGCGGCGCGGCGTACCACGCGCCGACGGCCGGGCCCGCGCTGCTCGTCGCGCTCGTGCTCGCCGGGCAGCAGCGTCGTCGGGTCGAGCCTGAGCGGCAGCGCCGCGGGCCCGGGACCGCCGTGGCCCTTGAGGACGGTCAGGTGGACCGCGTCGTTCTCCGCCTTGAGCCTCAGGATCACGTCCACGAGCGGCTCGAAGCGGGCGACGGGGTCGGGAACGCCCAGCGGATGGGTCACGGGCCGCGAGCGGTCCACGACCGCCGCCATCCACAGCTCCGCCCCGCTCTCCCCGGCGAGCCGCCTCAGGCCGCTCAGGTCCGCCTCGGTCGCCCGCTCCCACTCGTACCCGTCGAGGACGATCAGGTCGGGGCGGAGATCCGTGTGACCTCGCAGGAAGCCGACCTTCTGCGCGAGCGCCTCCACGCCGAACGTGCTGGCCTGGAACGCGTGGATCTGGCGGTTGCGGTCGAGCCGGGAGCGCACCTCGGCGGCGCGCGCGAGGCGAGCCCCGCGTGCCATCTCCGCGAAGATCTCGTCGTAGTAGTTGCGGATCCGCTCCACCGGCTGGTCCACCGCGACGTGGAGCACCTGGCCACCGAGCATCAGGCGGTCGAGGGCGACCGACACCAGGAATGCGCTCTTGCCCGCCCCGTGGCCGGCGCAGACGACGCCGATGCGCCCGGGACCCAGGCCACCGCGGATCGAGCGGTCGAGCTCCCGCAACGGGCTCGCCTCGCAAATCTCCCGGATCTCCGTCATCCCGGCCTCCTTCCCGACGCGAGCGGCTCTCGCTCGCGGCCCGACTCTGCGTGGATCCCCTCGCGCTCGAGGAGCCTGAGCACCTGCCCGACGATGCCCGCCCTCGAAGCGCGCCTCAGCTCGAGCAACGTCACGCGCGGGTCGTTGCGCACCCGCTTGGGGAAGCCGACGCCGTGCTTCGCCACGCTTCCGAGCACCGCCACCGGTCCCTCGAGGAGCCTCTCGACGGCCTCGCGAAAGGCCGCCGAGAACGACTCCATCTTCCCCACCTCGTCCACGACGACGAGACGCGTGTCCGGGCCCGGCTCGAGCGCGGGGACGCCCACCTCCTCGAGCGAAGCCACGTCCACGCCGTAGGGCCCCACGCGCGTCGAGCCCCCGTGCCGCACGTGGGCCAGCGCGAAGGTGCGCCCGCCGAGGGTCGTTCCGCGAAAGCCGACCCGGCGCTCCCCCTCGCGCACCTCCTCGGTCAGGAATCCCGTCACGGCCACGCGGGGGCCGAGCTGTGCCACGATCCGCCGGATCGCGGTGGTCTTCCCGGATCCGGGATCGCCCGTGATGAAGATCTTGGGGGCTTTCTGGATGGCAGGGCAGACAGGAGTCGAACCTGCAACCCCCGGTTTTGGAGACCGGTGCTCTGCCAATTGAGCTACTGCCCTTCGAATCCTTCGCCGACCCGCGGACGGCGTTCGCCCGCCGACCTCGCTCCCGCGCCGAGCGCGACCGGACCCGCTCGCCCGCGCCTGTCGAGTGCGGAGCCCGCCTTCAAGGCGGCCGCAGTGTACCTCCCGTCCCCCGACCGATCAACCGGCGCCGCGTCCGGAGCGTCCGGAACGCCGCGGTCAGCCCGACGCCCGCCGCTGCCACGATCCCCGGCGGCAGAGGCGCCCCTCCACCGCGTACTTCGCCTCGTAGTTCGTCAGCGGAGCCCCGGTCGGAAGCGGGAAGCTCTCGCCCCCGAATCCGGGAAGCCGTTCGAGGGCCGGGTGGCCGTCGAGGAGCGGTTCGATGACCGACCAGTACCCCTCGTGGTCCGTGGCCGTGTGGAGGGTGCCGCCCGGGACGAGCGTGCGCGCGATGGCGTCCACGGTCTCGGGCCGGAAGAAGCGTCGCTTGTGGTGCCGCTTCTTCGGCCACGGATCCGGATAGAACACGTAGTAGGCCGACACCGAATCGGGCGGGACCGCCCGCTCGACGAACTCCCGCGCGTCCATGCGGAGGAACCGGACGTTGCCGAGGCCCCGCTTCACGGCTCTCTCCTCGGCCACCCGGAGGTACTTGTTGGCCCACTCCACGCCGAGGAAGTTCGTGTCCGGCCGGAGCGCGGCCGCGGCGAGAAGGAAGCGCCCCTTGCCGATACCGATCTCGATCTCGACCGGTCCGGCCGCGCCGAACGCTTCCTCCCAGCGGATCCCCTCGAGGGCCCTTTCCGGCTCGAGCCGCAGGGCCGAAGCCACCACGATCCCGCTTCGCGCGCGCATGGCGCCATTCTAGTTCGCCCGTCCGGGCCCGCCGCGGTGCCCTCAGAGGTCCACCGGCCCCGACGCCTCGTCCCCCTCGAGAAGCGCGAGCACGTCCCCGACGAGGTAGAGCGAGCCCGTGACGAGGACGAATCCGCCCGGTTCCGCCAGCTGCCGGCCGCGGTCGAGTGCCGGGCCGACACCGGGCTCGATCCCGACGTCGAGGCCCACCGCGCGAGCCGCCTCTTCGAGCGCCGCCGGGTCCGCCGCCCGCCGGACGGAGGCGCGGGTGAGGACCGCCTTCCGGAGCCGCGCGGCGAGCGGAGCGAGGATCCCGCGAACGTCCTTGTCCTTCGAGGCCGCGAGCACGCCCACCGGGCGAGGCCCGGGAAGGGTGTCGAGGTAGGCGGAGAGCGCTCGGGCTCCTGCTGCATTGTGTGCGCCGTCGAGCAATAGAGGCGGGCTTCCCGGAACCCACTGGAGTCTTCCGGGCCAGCGCACCTCCCGGAGCCCGCGTCTGACCGCGAGCGGGTCCGGCTCGAACGAGAGCTGCCGGGCGAGCTGCTCGAAGGCGACGATCGCGACCGCGGCGTTGGCTCTCTGATGCGCTCCCAGCAGGGGCAGCACCAGCGCGTCGTAGCGCGCGGTTTCCGTCCGGACGGAGAACGACGGCCCTTCCTCCCCTTCGATCTTCGCGACCGCCCCGACCTCGACCAGCGGCGCGCCAGCGGCCTCGCACGCGCGGCGGATCGGCCCGAGCGCCTCCTCCTGCTCCACTCCGCACACGAACGGGCGGTCGGCCCTGGCGATGCCGGCTTTCTCGAGGGCGATCGCTTCGAGCGAGTCTCCGAGCCGGTCCGTGTGGTCGAGACCCACGGTCACGACGACCGAAACGGTCGGCTCCACGACGTTCGTCGCGTCGAGCCTGCCGCCGAGCCCGACCTCGAGGACCGCGACCTCCAGGCCCGCCTCGGCGAAGAGGAGCAGAGACGCCGCGGTCACGGCCTCGAAGAAGCTCGGCGGTGCCGCGAGGATCCCTTCCGCGACGCACCGCTCGCTCGCCTCGCGTACGACCTCGAGGGCGGCCGCCAGGCGCTCGGTCGAGACGTCGCGGCCGAGGATCCTGGCCCGCTCGGTGGGTCGCACGAGATGAGGCGAGGTGTACAGGCCCGCGCGCCGCCCCGAGGCGAGCAGCATGGCCTCCAGCATGGCCGCCACCGATCCCTTGCCGTTCGTGCCGCCGACGAGAACGGTGCGGTAGGCGCGGTCCGGCCGCCCCAGCCGGTCGAGGAGAGCACGCGTCGCGTCGAGACCGAGCTTGATGCCGAAGGTCTCGAGCCCGAAGAGCCAGCGGATCGCCTGGGAACTCACGGGAAGGAGCGAGCGTCCAGGTTGTGGCCGGGCCGGTGGAGCCCCTATGATACGCGATCCCCGCCCGAGCGAGCGCGGAGAGCCCTTGCGACGCTTGCCCATCGGCGCCTTCCCCCTGCTCGCCGCCTGTGCCGCCGTGCTCCTCCTCTTCCGCCTCGGCGCCCATCCCCTGCTCGATCCCGACGAGGCCCGTTTCGCGCGAACCTCCGTCGAGATGATGCGCGCGCACGACCCGGTGGTCCCCACGTTCGAGGGCGAGCCGAGGCTCGTCAAGCCGCCGCTTCTCCACTGGATCCACCTCTGGCTGTTCCAGTGGCTGGGCCCGACCGAGTTCGCGGCGCGATTGCCTGCGGCCGTGTCCACCTTCGCCTCGTTCCTCCTCGTCGGCTGGATCGCCCGCCGGCGGTACGGGGAGGAGGCGGCGTGCTGGGCGGCTGCGATGTTCCTGCCGCTGCCGCTGGTGTTCGTTCTCGGCCGCGTGGGAAACCTCGACGCGCTGCTGTCGGTCCACCTTCTGGCCGCGATCGCCCTCGACATGGCCGCGCCCCGGGAAGCGAGCGCGTACCGGGCCGTGGCGATCGGCGCCCTGGTCGGCCTCGGCTTCCTCGCGAAGGGGCCGGTGGCTGTCGCGCTCACGCTCGTGGTCGTGCTGGCGGGCCGCACCGCGGCGGGGCTCGACGTCGTCCCGACGCTGCGGGGGACGGCGGGGGCGGCGGCCCGCATCGCCGCCCGCGTGCTGCCCTGGGCACTCGCCTTAGTCGCAAAGCGAGGGGGCGGGGCCGCGATAGGACAGCTGGTGCACGAGGGGGCCGGCCGGTACTTCGGCGACGCTCCGCACGCGCATCCGCCCTGGTACTACGCCAAGATCGCGGCCGTCGCGTTCGCGCCGTGGGTCGGCCCGATCGCGATCGGGGCCGTGCGGGCCGTGTTCGGAGCCGAGGACGAAGGGCGCAGGACGGCCCGCTATGCCGCGGCCGGTCTGCTCGCCGGCCTGCTGTTCCTCTCCATCGGAAGGGGAAAGCTCCCGAACTACATCCTGCCGCTCGCTCCCCTCGCCGCACTGCTCGCCGCCTGGGAGCTCGACCGGGAGATCGCGCAGCCGCGGACGCGCAGACTCGGCTACGCTCTCGTGGCGGCCTGGCTCGTCGCCCTCGCCGTCGCCGTCACCGTGCTGGCACCGCGGCTCGGGGGACCCGAGCTCGGCCGCCTCGCGGCCGAGGGCGGCCTC
>JBBIHW010000228.1:0-5555 GCA_037446795.1 Acidobacteriota bacterium | reverse complement strand
GGCGCCCGCCCACGGGGGGGCGGCCGGCCGCCCCCCGCGCCCCGGGGGGTTGGGTCGCCCCGGGGCGCCCGGCCCCCGCGCGGCCGGCCGGACGACGAGCGGGCCGCTGCGTGCGGACCGCTACGTGCTGGCGGCAGGTGCCTGGTCCATGAGCCTCGCTCGCCAGCTCGGGCTGAGGCTCCCCGTGCTGGGGGGCAAGGGCTACGCCCTCGTCGTGCGCTCCTTCAGCGAGGCCCCGCACCGCCCGATCAAGCTCGTCGAGAAGCGGATCGCGATCACGCCGCGGCGCGACACCGTGAGGCTGTCGGGCACGCTCGAGCTCGTGGACGGGGACTTCGGGATCTCGCCCAGGCGCGTCGAGGCGATCCTGAAGGGGTCCCGGGAGGTCCTGAGCTTGCCCGCGCGGCCCGACATCGTCGAGGTGTGGAGGGGCCTCAGGCCGTGCACGCCGGACGGCCTGCCCGTCATCGGCTTCGCCCCGCGTTACGCCAACCTGCTGCTTGCGACCGGACACCAGATGCTCGGGCTGCACACAGGGCCCGCGACCGGGCGCCTCGTTGCGGACCTGCTCGCGGGCGCGAGGCCCGAGTTCGACCCCGCCCCGTTCCGGGCGGACCGGTTCTAGAGTCGGCGGCAGACTCTCTCCGGCAGCTCTCGACCTGAATCCTGCCGCGGGCAGCGACGGCGGACGAGGCGTCCCGGCGCTCGCGCCGAGCAGTTCCTCCGGGGCAGGGTTCGGCGGAACGCTCCCTGGGCCCGACGGCCACGGGCGCGCCGTTGGCGCCGTCCATGGCCACGTGGACGATGCGGAACGAGACCTCGGGCTCGGCCGATCCCCGGCCGCGTCGAACACCGTCACGCTCGGGGATCCTCAGACCAGCTCGACCACGTCTCCGTCGGCCAGCACGTAGTCCTTGGTCACCCGCTGCCCGTCGAACTTCCCGTGCCCCCAGACGCGGGCGAATCTGAGCCGGTCGGCGAGGTCCCGGTGAATGACCGCCGCGAGGTCGAGGATCGTGCTCCCCTCGGCGACGACGAACGGTCGCGCGCGGTCGGGCGGCTTGTGAGGCGGCTTCGAGTAGACCCGGACGATCCGGAGCATGCGAAAGATCTCGCCCCGCAACAGCTCGACGTTCTCGAGGGTCGCCGCGGACACGGCGAGCGGGCGGAGCCTCTCGCCGTACAGCTCCCGCACCGCGCGCCACCGCTCGGCGGCGCCCGGCAGGTCGAGCTTGGCCCCGACGAGCCGCGCCTTCTTCTCCACGACCGCGGCCCACGGGTCCGGGGCCGGCTCGCCTCCGACGAGGCGGACCTTCTTGTCCTCGAGGACCGACAGGCAGTCCTCGATGCGCTCGAGGACGTCCTCGGAGGAGACGTCCACCACCAGCAGCGCGGCGTCCGCGTTGCGGACGACGTTGGACACCCATCCCTCGGCGTGTTCCGAGGAGATCGGGGGAAGGTCCACGAGCTGGATGCGGATGTCCTCGTACTGCATCATCGCGGGGACCGGCGCCTTCGTCGTGTACGGGTGCGGCGCCACGGGCACGGCCACGCCCGTGAGCGCGCCGACGACGGAAGACTTCCCCGAGTTGGGGGGCCCGGCCACGGCGACCTGGCCGGCCCCCTCCCGCTCGACGTGGATGGAGAAGCCCCGCCTTCGCGCCTGGCTCTGGACCTCCTCGCTCAGTTTGGCGAGCCGGCGCTTGAGGTCGGCCTGGAGTTTCTCGGTCCCCTTGTGCTTGGGGATCGTGGAGAGCATGCGCCGGAGCGCGGCGAGCTTCTCCTCGGCCGTCTTGGCCCGACGGAACTCCTGCTCGGCCGCGAGGTAGTCGGGCGTGAGGTTGGCCGGCATGTGGCGGCACCCCGGAACCCGAAAGATCTTACCGCCCCGGAGCGCGAGGGCCACGCCGCCGCCGGGCTGTGCCATACTCCCGCGGGGCTCGATTCGCCCGGCCGCGGCGAGAGGAGAGCCCGAGGGGCGCCGGGGCGGGAGCGTGGCTCTACCGCCGGAAATCCCGGACGAGCTCGTGGATCGCACGCTCGAGGTCCCCGACCTGGCGGGGGACGAGGGGGCGTGGACGCGGCACGACGCCCTGGCGGTCCTCGCGAGCCTCGGGGGCACCACCGTGGCCGTCGAGGCCGTCACGGTGTGCGAGCTCGCTCCGGTCGTCCACCGGCCCGCCGTTCCGGCCTGGGCCGTCCGCCGGGTGCGGAGCGAGGCGAGCGCCGACTACGCGCGGAGGAGCCGTGCGGGCGCGGCACGCTTCATCGAGTCCTACACGCCCGTAGCGGCGGAGGAAGTCGCCTTCGTCCTCCAGTTTTCGATGCAGGACGAGGCGGCCTGAGAGGGCGCGAAGCCCTCGCTCAACCGGCGGGCGAGGGAGGCTTGCTCTTGGACGGCATGTGGAAGGCGACGGGCTCGAGGGCGCGAACGGGCGCGGGGCACACCTTCCGGTACACCTTCTCGGGCGGGAGCCTGCGGTCGCCGAAGGTGAGCAGCCGCTCCACGGGGATCCCGAACAGCCGCTCGTTCTGTTCGAGGCACGGCAGGATCGCGGCCCAGTCGGTCTCGGCGAGCGGCTCGATCCTGCCCCCGTTGAGCTGGTCGGGCCCGACCCGGCCCGAGGGATCCCGGACGTAGACCGCGCCGCCCGAGGCCAGCGACAGCAGGTTCCCGCCGGGGTAGGGGTCGTCGAGGTCGTGCAGGCCTCCTCGACCGTCCACCGAGAGCGCGTTGAGCACGGCGAAGCCGCCGCCCGCGAGGGGATCGCCCGCCATGAACGACTCGGCGAGGTAGTCGAGGCAGGTCCCGTTGATGACGACCCGCGGCCTGCCGACGGCGCAGATCAGGGGCCGGCCCGCCGCGCTCCCCAGCACGTAGATCTCGCCCCCCTTGGCGCCGTAGAGGAAGGTCTGCCCGACGTCGCCATGGATGACGAGCCGGCCGCGCTTGAGGATCTGCCCGACCTGGTCCTGCGCGTCGCCGTGGATGACCACCTCGGCGCCGTCGAGCCCGCTCGCGGCGTAGTCTCCCGCAGCACCGTAGAGGTCGAGACGCACGCCGTCGGCTCGCGGCCCGAGCCCGCAGCCGAGGAACCGCTGACCGCCGATCGAGTGGACGAGGAGCCGCTTCCAGCCCAGCTCGACGGCCCGCGCGAGGAAGGAGGCGAGAGAGTCGGGCCCTTCGGGAGGGAATCCCTTCGCGTGCACGGCGAGGGCGCTCGACGGCCCCGAAGGAGGTCCGAGCGCCTCCCGCGTCTCCCATTCCACGCGGAGCAAGGGCCCCGTGCCCCCCTCGAGCGGCGGAACGGAGCCGAGCAGCTTCGCGATCTCGGCCTCCATCCGGGCGCGGAACCTGTGCGGGGGCTCTCCCTCGGGGACGGCGCGGCGGTCGAGCCGGGAGGTGAGCTCATCGAGCGCGCGCCAGGCGACCGGGTTGGCGAGCAGAGCCGGGCGGGCCGCGGGCTGCGCCTCGAGGCTCGCCGAGATGCGGATCGCCGCAGGGGGCACCCGCGCCTCCGCCGCCCCGACCGGCCGCCCGAACTTGTCCGCGCAAGACAGCGGCCGCCACCCGGCCTCCCCTGCGGGCCCGAGCCGGAAGACGAATGCCCCGCCGTCCGTGTGGCTCCCCCCTCGCGCGACCCACGACCGCTCGGGCACGGGGCAGATCTCCCCGTGCTCCTCCGCGAGCGACTCGAGGAAGGCCCGGATCGCCTGCCTCTCCGACGCGACGATCCCCATCGGCCACGGCTCGCCGTGCAGGGCGAAGACCTGCGGTCGCAGCATCGAGGTGTCCGTGATCCCGAGCAGCTCGTGGGCGCCTTCCGCGGGAAGCGATCGCGCCAGGATGAAGAACCAGGGGCCGTCGGGCGAGCCGTGGATGTGGGACGCCTGCACGGTCCGGTAGAGGAGCCGCCGCTCCGAGTCGAGCAGATCGAAGTCGCGCTCGGTGGTCGGGGCGAGCGCCTCGATCGCGACCTCGAGAGGGTAGCCGTAGATCCGCGTCCAGAGGTCGAACAGGAGGACCGCGACCTCGGTGTCCGTCAGGAACAGCGGCCGGACGTTGCGCTGGGCCAGGTACTCGCAGATGGAGTGGTAGTTGGCGAAATCCCCGTTGTGGACCAGGGCCTCGTTGAGCCCCACGAACGGATGCGCCCCGCCCGGATGCCACACCCGCCCCTTGGTCGGGTAGCGCTGGTGGCCGATCCAGACGTGAGCCGTCAGCTCCTCGAGCCCGTAGGCCTCGACGACGTCCTCGGCGTAGCCCACGACCTTGAAGACGAGCAGGTCCTTGCCGTGACACAGCACGAACGCGCGCTTCTCCCCGAGCGAGAAGTACCAGGAGCGGTTCAGGGCGTAGGAGGTCCGGTAGACGAGCTCGTCCGCGATCGCGTCCTCGGGGAGCTCCTCGAGGCCGTGCTCGGAGGCGAACCGCTCGATGGCCTCCCGCCGGGGCCGGCAGAAGTAGCGCCAGACGACCGGGGGCGGGATCGCGCTGCCGGCGCGGCGGGAGGGGACCTCGCTCCGGTGATCCACCTCGTAGACCGGCTCGAGCGCTGCGCGCTCCACCTCGCCGCGGCAGGAGGGGTCGAGGTAGGCGATCTGGACCAGGTAGTCGCGCCGCAGGACCTCTTCCGGGACGCCGAGCTGCCCGGCCGACAGCCCCGCAGCTGCGATGCCGCCCCCCTTGCCGTTCCCGCGGTTCCTCATGCGGCCCATGGCCCGAAGGATGTGCCGCCCCTGAACCGGCCGCGACGAGGCCGCGCCGAGAACGCCGCAGCCGCCCTCGCCCTCGGCCTTCCGCCTGGGGATCGGCACGCCCTCGACGAGGCTCTTCCGCGAGGCGAGGATCCTCTCGGCGCCGCTCATGGGGCGACTCCGGCGTCGAGCGGCCGGCCGGGCCCGTGGTCCAGGCGAACGAGGAGATCCGAGCGGCCCCGCAGGGCGCGAATCGAGGGGAGCCCGAGCCGGCGCAGCAGGTCCTTCCACTGCGTCCGCCACGATCCGTACAGGTTGAGGAGGCGCCTCATGCCCCATTCGGGCGTGACGAGTCTCTGCAGCTCGGGGTCGGTCGTCGTGAGCCCGTACGGGCAGCCGCGCCCGAGCTCGCAGTTGCGGCACATGGTGCAGCCCATCGCCACCAGCTCGGCCGTGCCGATGACGCATCCGTCCGCGCCGAGGGCGATCGCCTTGGCCACGTCCCAGGCCGTGCGGATGCCTCCGCTCGCCACCAGCACGACCTCGTCGCGCACCCCCTCGGCGACCAGCTGCCGGTGCACCTTGGGCAGGGCGTACTCGATGGGCATCGCGATGTTCTTCTTGGCGATTTCGGGGGCTGCTCCCGTCCCGCCGTAGCCCCCGTCGAGGTGGACGATGTGCGCGCCGGCGAAGTAGGACCCGATGGCCACCATGTCCACGTCGGTCGGCGTGGAGACTTTCACGGAGAGCAGCGCGTGCGGGTTGATCGTCCGTACCCAGTCCAGGTGCTTCTTGTGGTCCTCGACCGAGTAGACCGAGTGGAAGGGGAAGGGGGAGAACAGCGAGACCGAGGGGAC
>JBBIHW010000227.1:0-5559 GCA_037446795.1 Acidobacteriota bacterium | reverse complement strand
AGCTGCCCGAGCCGCAGGCGCTCCTCCATCGCGCGGCGGGCTTCGCGCGCCGGGAGCTTTCGGCGCGCAGCCTGTGGCTCGCCGGCGGCGGTCCTGCGGCTGCCCGGGACCTCGGGCCGCCCGGATGACGCCCCGGGCCGGTGGCGGTATTCTCCCGCGCGTGCGGCGCATCCTGAACTACGTGGGCGGCGAGCTCGCCGGGCCTCTATCCGGCCGCTGGCTCGACAACGCCGAGCCTGCGACCGGGCGGGTGTATTCCGAGCTTCCCGACGGCGACGGGCGGGACGTCGAGCAGGCGGTCGAGGCAGCCGAGCGCGCGTTCCCCGCCTGGGCGGCGCGGCCTGCGGCGGAGCGGTCCCGCATGCTCCTGCGGCTCGCCGACAGGATCGAGAGCGCCCTCGACGAGCTCGCGCGGGACGAGAGCGTGGACACGGGCAAGCCCGTCTCGCTCGCCCGGTCGGTGGACATCCCGCGGGCCGTGGCGAACTTCCGGTTCTTCGCCACCGCGATCCTTCACGAAACGAGCGAGGCACACGTCACCGATCGCGTGGCGGTGAACTACACCCTGAGGCGCCCGCGCGGGGTCGCGGGGACGATCTCGCCCTGGAACCTCCCGCTCTACCTTCTGAGCTGGAAGGTCGCCCCGGCGCTCGCCACCGGGAACACGGTGGTCGCGAAGCCCTCGGAGCTGACGCCGCTGACGGCGTTCCGGCTCTCCGAGATCTGCCGCGAGACGGGCCTGCCCCCGGGCGTGCTCAACATCGTCCACGGACGCGGGGTGACGGCGGGCGCGGCGCTCGTCGCCCACCCGCGGGTCCCCGCGATCTCCTTCACCGGAGGGACGGCGACCGGGGCCGAGATCGCCAGGGCGGCGGGCCCGCTCTTCAAGAGGCTCGCCCTCGAGCTCGGGGGCAAGAACGCGACGGTGGTCTTCGCCGACGCCGATGTCGAGACCGCGATCCCGCAGGCTGCGCGCGCCGCCTTCCAGAACCAGGGTCAGTTGTGCCTGAGCGGTTCGCGGATCCTGGTCGAGGAGGCGATCTACCCCCGCTTCGTCGCGGGGCTCGTCGAGGAGGCGCGGCGGCTGCGGGTCGGCGATCCCCTCGAGCCGGGCACCGATCAGGGTGCCCTCGTCAGCCGCGCGCACCTGGACAAGGTCCTCTCCTACATCGAGCTCGCCCGAGCGGAAGGAGGCCGGATCCTGTGCGGCGGAGGGCCGCCCGAGCGCCTCCCGGACCGGTGCAAGGAGGGCTGGTTCCTCGAGCCCACCGTGATCGAGGGTCTCGGGCCGGACTCCCGCGTGAACCGCGAGGAGATCTTCGGGCCGGTGGTCACGGTGCTCCCGTTCCGCGACGAGGAGGAGGCCATCGAGATCGCCAACGGCGCGCCCTACGGGCTCGCGGCCTCGATCTGGACCGAGAGCGTCCCCCGCGCCCATCGCGTCGCCGACCGGCTCGACAGCGGCACGGTCTGGGTGAACTGCTGGATGCTGCGGGACCTGCGGGTCCCGTTCGGCGGGACGAAGCAGAGCGGCGTGGGGCGCGAGGGCGGGGAGGAGGCCCTGCGGTTCTTCACCGAGCCGAAGAACGTCTGCATCCGGATCCCCTGCGGCCGGCAACGGAGCTGACCGCTTGCCGGGGCCTGCCGACCGCCGGGACTACGTGAGCGCCAGGGCGGCCGAGCCGATCGGCCCCTACCCGCACGCCAAGCGCGTGGGGAACCTCCTGTTCCTGTCCGGCATCGGGCCCCGCCGCCGCGGGAGCCGCGAGATCCCGGGCGTGACCCTCGACGCCAGCGGAAGGGTGATCGCGCACGACATCGCGGCGCAGACCATCGCGACCTTCGAGAACGTGCGGCTCGTTCTCGAGGAGGCCGGCGCCCGGTGGGAGGACATCGTGGACGTGACCGTGTTCCTCACCGACATGGAGAACGACTTCCCCACGTTCAACCGGATCTACGCCGAGCACTTCAAGACGAACCGACCCGCGCGGACGACGGTCGAGGTCGGGGCGCTTCCCACCGCGATCGCGATCGAGCTGAAGGTGATCGCGGCCATCGAGGATCGCCGCTAGCCGCTTTGCGCTCGGATCGTTCGCAGGACGGCGCGCACCGGGCTCGCCTCGAAGCCCACGAGGGGCAGCGGCAGCGCGATCAGCTCGTAGGAGCCCTCGGGCACGTGGGCCAGAACGAGACCCTCGAGGATCGCCATGTCCAGTTCGAGCATCCGCTTGTGGGCCAGAAGGTCGCGGTCGTCGAAGAGGTCCACGCTCGGCGCGTCCACGCCCACGAGCCTGACCCCCTGCGAGGCCAAGGCGTCCACGAGGGAGACCGACAGCGCGGCGAAGTCGGTGTTGAAGTCCGTCGGGTCGGGAAAGGACCCCGTCGCGAGCAGCACGCGCTCGGCTCTGACCGGCCGGGGGAGGTCGGAGGGGAGGATCCGCCGGCCGCGGCCGACCGCGACGCGCACGACCTCGCACGGCCCGAGGTACAGCTCCAACGGGCGCCGCTCGATCGAGGGGGCGTCCGGGCCGCAGTGGCTCGGGGCGTCGGCGTGGGCTCCGAGGTGAACCGTGGCCCGGAGAGTGGAGAGGGTCAGGTTCGCACCCGCCGCGAGGTCGAGGAGCACCTCGCGCGAGGGGGGCGTGTCCCCCGGCCAGACCCTCAGGGCGGACGTGATGGGCGGGCTGATATCGAAGAGCACGCGCTCGCTCCGGCGGGGGATGCTACAGCGATCCTGGAGCGACGCGCACTGCGGGCCTTCGCCAGGCTCGCAAAAACGCCCCCGCCCGTCCGGCGAAGCCGGAGTCCGGCCGCCGCGGCCCCGCCGCGGCCTTCGCCGTGGCGAGGAGGTTCCGCCGGGGTCGCGGGCGAATGACGGCGACCGAGAAGGGGAGAGCGGCGCGGCCGGTCGGTCCGTCAGCCCCACCCCCCGCGCGTTGACCCCCCGTTGGCCTGGCGGTATATATCCGGCCACGAGAGGGGGTCGGTTTGGCCCGTCCGCGAGAAGGTGCGCTCGACGACTCGCTGCGCGCGCTGGTCGTCAAGCACGCGCGCGTCAAGCCGGTCGAAGTCCGGGCCGAGGATCGGATCGCGGGCGACCTCGGCTACGACTCCTTCGCGCTCGTCAATCTGATCCTCGACCTCGAGGACGCCTGGGGGATCGAGGTGGATCCCGCCGAGCTGGCGGGATTCCGCGAGATGACGTTCGGGCAGCTCCGCGCGCTCGTCGGCCGCCGCCTGCGCCGGCCCGCGGCCGCTGCGGCCGCCGAAGGGAGCGCCCCGTGAGGTTCGCCTTCGCGGCCGACGCCTCGAGTCCCTTCCTGGACGATCTCGCCGCGGCGCTCGCCCGCGAGATCGCCTCCCGCGGCCACGAGCTGTTTCCGGGAACGTCTCCCGAGCGCGTGCCGCCCGACGTGGACGCGGTCTTCAACGTCACCGACGCCCGGCAGCCGCGGCCCAACTTCTTCCGCCGCTCGCCCTCGCAGTTCATCTGCACG
This sequence comes from Acidobacteriota bacterium, assembly GCA_037446795.1. Taxonomy (GTDB): domain Bacteria; phylum Acidobacteriota; class Polarisedimenticolia; order Polarisedimenticolales; family JBBIHW01; genus JBBIHW01. The sequence continues at coordinate 2,062 of JBBIHW010000227.1, read as the reverse complement.
CTCGCCGAGACGGCCTCGCCCGGCGACGACCTCCGGCGCGAAGCGTACCGCGTCCTGGTGAAGACCATGTCCAACGTGGTCGCGTACTGCGTGCACGACTCGGGACGGCCGGCCACGTACCTGGTGACCCCGGAGCTGGGGTTCCGGGAACTCCCCCACGGGCGAGAGCTCGCGCGCCGCATCGCCGAGCAGGTCCTCGCCATCGCCGACGTGCGCTTCGTCATCGAGAACGACCTCGTCGAGGACCTTCCCGCCGAGCTCTACGGCGGCGACGCAGCGACCCGGTCCATCGCGCGCGTCGGGAAGAAGCTCGACGGACTCGGCCTGCTGCCCTCGGTCCTGCCCCTCGACCAGATCCTGAACGAGCGCGAGCGCCGCATGCTGTTCGCGCTGTTCGGCGTGAAGCAGCTCTCGTACGGGAACCTCTCCGCCCGGCGCGACGGTGCATCGTTCTGGATGACGGGCCGCGGCGCGAACAAGGGGCGCCTGCAGGGCGTCGGCCGGGACATCCTCCTGGTCTCGGGCTGCGACCCCGAGCGCCGGGCGATCCGGCTCTCCGTGCCGCGGGGGACCGACCCCACGGTCCGCGTCTCCGTGGACGCGATCGAGCACTGGGGGATCTACCGGGAGTTCCCCGCCGTCGGAGCCATCCTGCACGTGCACGCGTGGCTTCCCGGCATTGACTCCACGCTTCAGAGCTACCCGTGCGGGACCTTCGAACTCGCCGAGGAGGTGCTGGCGCTCGTGCGGCGGGCTGCCGACCCGAACAACGCCGTCGTCGGTCTGCGCAACCACGGGATCACGGCGACCGGGCCCGACCTGGACACGATCTACGAACGCGTCGTTCCCCGGCTCGAGCGCCGGGTGCCGATGATCTGACGGGGAAGATGACGGAGCGCAGCTTCTCGACGCTGGTGGAGCTTCTGGAGGGGATGCGCGACATCCACCCGGATCGAGGGATCCGGCTCGTCTCCCCGCACTTCCAGGAGGTCTACTACCCCTATCGCGAGCTGTACCGGCGCGTCCTCTTCCATGCCGACCACCTCCTGCGCCAGGACGTCGAGGCCGGACAGAAGGTCGTGGTCCCGCTGACGACCGACGTGGACGTCCTCGGGTCGTTCCTCGCGCTCGTCTGGATCGGCGCCGTTCCCGTCTCCGTGAGCGGACAGCTCGCGGGCCAGGACAGGTGCGCCTACATCCGGCAGGTGCTGTCGCTCCGGGAGAGGTTCGGCTTCGACCGAGTGCTCATCGACCGCGCGCTCGGGCAGGCGCTCCCGGAGGACGTCGGCTTCGATCCGCGCCTGATCGCCGATCCCTACCCCCCGGAGCTCGATCCGGATCGGGCGGCTCCCCGCATCCCCGCCGCCCGTCCCCGACCTGACGATCTCGCCTTCGTCCAGTTCTCCTCCGGCAGCACGGGAGACCCCAAGGGGGTCCAGATCACGCATCGCAACCTCTGCACCAACCTGAAGCTCATCGTGGACAACGACGGGAGGACCGAACGGGACGTGGTCTTGATCTGGCTCCCGCTCTATCACGACATGGGGCTCGTCGGCGGGTTCTTGTCGAACCTCGTCCGCCACAACTCCCTCGTGCTCCTGCACCCGGTCTGCTTCCTCATGAAGCCCGTGACGTGGCTCGACTACGCCTCGCGGTACCGCTGCACGATCTCCGCCGCGCCGAATTTCGCGTTCGACATGTGCAACACCCGCATCCGCGACCAGCATCTCGAGGCCCGCAGGCCCGATCTGGGTTCGCTCGCCTACATCTACAACGGGTCCGAGCCGATCAATCCCGACGTGGCGGAGCGGTTCTACGAGCGGTTCGGGCCGTACGGGCTGAGGCGCGGGGTCGTCCATCCCGTCTACGGCATGGCCGAGGCCACGCTGATCGTCACGGCGCCGCCTCGCGGGGCGGACATCCTCGCCCGCGACGTGGACGGCCAGCGGGTCGTGTGCGTCGGCCGGCCGCTCGGGGACTTCCAGTTGAGGATCGCGGACGAGACCGGGCGCGAGCTGCCGCGCGAAGCTCGATCAGGGCAAGCTGGTGCGCGACGAGGGCG
>JBBIHW010000226.1:0-5572 GCA_037446795.1 Acidobacteriota bacterium | reverse complement strand
CGGGGCGGGAGGCGAGCGTTTCCGAGGGCGCGGCGGAAGCCGCGGCGGGGGCTCCCGGCTCCGAGGGAGCGGCGGGCGAGGAGGAGGAGCCCCTCCGCGTTCCCGACCTCGCGCGCCTGGTCGTCCACGTCTACTTCCCCTCGGCCGCGGGCGAGGGGCTCTCGGCCGAGCCGCGCGAGATCTTCGAGACCGTCCATGCGGCGGACCGCGCCAAGCAGATCCTCTCGGAGATCCTCTCGGGCCCCCAGAGCGGGTCCGCGGTCGCGGCCCTCCCCGAGGGCACGTCGCTGCGGCAGGTCTACGTCCTGGACGACGGCACGGCCTACGCGGACTTCTCGGCCAGGTTGCGGGAGGGGCTCGGGGGAGGCAGCGCCCGGGAGATCCTGGCCGTCTACGCCATCGTGGACTCGCTCGTGCTCAACGTGCCCGAGATCCGCCGCGTCGGGATCCTCGTCGAGGGCGAGCCGTGCGAGACCCTGAACGGCCACCTCGACCTCAGGCGGCCGCTTCCCGCCGATCCCTCCTTGATCGTCTCGGCCGCGCCCGGGGCGCGCCGCGACGGGGCGTGAGCCCGTGGACCCGCGCCCCATCGGCGTGTTCGACTCCGGGGTCGGCGGCCTCACCGTGCTGAAGGCCCTCGAGGCTGCGCTGCCCGGCGAGAGCTTCCTCTACCTCGGCGACACCGCGCGCGTGCCGTACGGGAGCAAGTCGCCCGAGACCGTCACGCGCTACGGGGTCGAGGCCGCGCGCTTCTTCAGGCGCCACGGCGTCAAGCTCCTCGTCGTCGCCTGCAACACCGTGTCCTCGGTCGCGATGGACGCCGTCGCGGAGGAGGCGGGCGCTCCCGCGGTGGGCGTCATCCTTCCCGGCGCGAGGCGCGCCGCGCGGCTGTCGCGCGAGGGGCGGATCGGCGTGATCGGGACCCGGGCGACCGTCGAGAGCCAGGCCTACTCGCGGGCGATCCTGGCCGTGCGGCCGGAGGCGACCGTGATCGCGCAGCCGTGCCCGCTGTTCGTGCCGCTCGCCGAGGAGGGCTGGACCGAGGGCGAGGTCGCCGGGGCCATCGCGCGGGCGTACCTGGCGCCCCTCAAGGAGGCGCGCGTGGACGCCCTCGTCCTCGGCTGCACGCACTACCCGCTCCTCAAGGGGGTGATCGGCGGCGTGATGGGACGCGGCGTCGCCCTCGTGGACTCGGCCGAGTCGGTGGCCGAGGAGGTCCGCGACCGGCTCGCGCGGGACCCGGCCCTCGCGGCACCTCCCGGAGAGGGCCGCTCCTCGCAGTTTTTCGTCACGGACGCGCCGGCGCCGTTTCTCGCGGTCGCCGAAAGGTTCCTCGGCCGGAGCGTCTCGCCCGTCTGGCGCGCGAGGGTCGAGGGGCAGGAGAGCTGATGGCGCGCCACGACGGCCGCGCCGACGACGCCCTGAGGCAGGTCGAGCTCGTTCCGGGCTGGCTGCGGCACGCTCCGGCCTCCGTCCTGATCTCGATGGGCGAGACGCGCGTCCTGTGCGCCGCGAGCGCGGAGGACCGGGTGCCGCCTCACCTCAAGGACACCGGGGAGGGCTGGGTCACCGCCGAGTACGCCATGATCCCGTGCTCGACCTCGCCCCGCACCCCGCGGGAGGTCGCGCGCGGAAGGCCGACGGGGCGGACCATGGAGATCCAGCGCCTGATCGGCCGCGCTCTGCGCTCGGTCGTGGACCGCAAGGCGCTCGGGGCGAGGACGCTCACGGTGGACTGCGACGTGCTGCAGGCCGACGGGGGGACGAGGACTGCCGGGATCACGGGCGGCTACGTCGCGCTCGCCCTCGCGCTCGACCGCCTGTGGCGGGAGGGGCGCCTGCTCGGCCCGCCGCTCACCGGGCTCGTCGCGGCCGTGTCGGTGGGCATCGTCGCCGGCCGCGCCGTTCTCGACCTCGACTACGCGGAGGACTCCGCGGCCGAGGTGGACATGAACGTGGTGCGCACGGACGACGGGCGCTACGTCGAGGTGCAGGGGACCGCCGAGGCGACCCCGTTCCGGAGGACGGAGCTCGATGAGATGCTCGAGCTGGCGGGGCGCGGCATTGATCGCCTCCAGGAGCGGCAGCGGGAGGTGCTCGGGGCGGCTCTCGACCGACTGCGGAGAGGCGCGTGAGGAAGCTTCTCGTCGCGACGTCGAACCCGGGCAAGCTCCGCGAGTTCGCCCGCGCCCTCGAGGGTGCCGGGATCGAGGTGGTCGGCCTCGAGGCCCTCGACGACCCGAGCGAGGTCCCCGAGACCGGCAGCACGTTCGAGGAGAACGCGCGCATCAAGGCCGAGGCGTACTCGAGGCGCACGGACCTGCCCGTCCTTGCCGACGATTCCGGGCTCGAGGTGGAGGCGCTCGGTGGGGCGCCCGGGGTGCTCTCGGCGCGGCTCGGCGGGCCCGGGGTGAGCGACGAGCAGCGCTGCCGGATCCTGCTCGAGCGGTTGCAGGACGTTCCCGCCGAGCGGCGCCGTGCGAGGTTCCGGTGCGTGCTCGTCCTCGCGCAGGGCGGAAGGGCGGTTGCGAGCTTCGAGGGAGTCGTCGAGGGTCGGATCGCCGAAGAGCCTCGCGGGAGGGGCGGCTTCGGCTACGATCCCGTGTTCTTCCACGAGGGGGTCGGCAGGACCTTCGGCGAGCTCGCGCCCGGAGAAAAGGAGGCGGTCTCGCACCGGGGCGCAGCCATCCGGGCCTTCCTCGCGGCGCTCGAGCAAGGGCGCGTGGTGGTCCATTCCGCCCGTGCGAGGTCGCGCTCGGGCCGCGCTCGACCGCGCTCGGGTTGACCCTAGTCGTTGAGGATGCTAGATTTACGCCTGCTTTGCGAGGCTTGCGCCGGGTTCCTGAGTAGCTCAGCTGGCAGAGCAGGCGGCTGTTAACCGCCGGGTCGGGGGTTCGAATCCCTCCTCAGGAGCCAGACGAGACTCAGATCGCAACTTCGGGCGTTCTGCTTAACACACCAGCGAAGGATCCCGCCACCTGGTCCCAAAGGCCGCGGACACGTGGCCACTTCCGGCCGCTCGGCCCGTGAGGTAGGCTCTATCAGGTCGTGGCACCCTCCGGCCGGAGGCGGTGAACAGCCAGACAGACCGCTGATGGGCTCTCTGGCTCTCCACGGCACCGGAGAGCCCCGGGTCGGAGCCTGGAGGCCGCGGCGTCCGAGCGGATCCGCAAGCGGGGCCGCCGCCGGCTGGGCGCACGGGCGAGAGGGCGGCGTGAGCGATTCGAAGGGGACTGCGCTTATCCTCCACCCGGGTTCCGCGGAGGGCGGTATCATTCGTGCTGGGTTCGGCCTAGAAGGCTGCGACGGACGTGCGGCGGTGGAATTCACGCTCTACTACCGTGGCCCGCTGAAAGCTAACCGGGGTCCGACAGACAAGCATGCCCTCCGGCATCTTTCATCGTCAACTCAAGGTATTGTAGGGATCAAAAGCCGCTCAGCGGATTCAGGGAGAAGCTTCTTGATCGTGAGCGCGAGGACCAGAGCGTGAACGTGATCCGAGACATCTGCGGCTTCCAGTTAACACCGCTGGCCGCTGAGAAAACATCGTTGGTCGCTGAGCTTGACATCGTCCTGCTTCGGCCGGAAGCTCCTGGCTGCACTGTCACCAGAGCAGGCGACATAGATAATCGCCTCAAGACTCTCCTAGATGCGATCAAAGTTCCTTCGGAGGCCACTGCGTTGCCCCCTGCGGCGCGGCCGGAGGAGGACGAGACGCCGTTCTTCTGTTTGCTGGAGGACGACAACCTCATAACTCGTCTTGATGTCAGAACAGAGCGTTTGCTAGAACCAGGCCTGGAACCTAGCGAGGTCGTGGCGCCGGTCGGCGTTCGCACCAAGCACGTCGAGGTGTACTTGGGTACGATTGGCCTCGGCTCGTAGGTGGGGCGGGCTGTCGGACTTCGCGGTGCAGCCAACCGCAAGGCGGTGGTTGGGAATGGCGCCGGGCGGCGCGCTGCTCCGTTCGCGGCTTGTGTCTGATGGGTTCTCAGGGGGACGTGCTCGAAGGTGATCAGGGCAAGGGCAGCGCTGCGAGACGTTGCACGGCGGGCCGCGCGAGCTGCGCAGGGTACGACCGAAGGCTACCGGCAGGGCGGAACCAACATGAGCCTCAGTTCCCGGAGGGAATGCTCGGTGCCATCGAGGAAGCAGCAAGCGGCTACAGAGCACGCGGAATCCGCTGGAGCTTCGTCATTTGTTGGGGAGGGCCGCTGCGGCCCAGATCCTGCGCGTGTGCTGGTCACGAGAGTGTATGATCCAACACAACGGCTCGTCATACGGGCAGGACGCCCGGAAGGAGGGGGCATGGCGCGGACAGTGTAGAGGGTCCTCGCGATTATCTTGAGTCACCAGCTGGCTGCAACATGGCCGTCGCACGCGGCACCGACGAAGGTCAAGCTCCCGGACGGAACCCGTGTCTACGTCGTAACCGACCAGGAGCTTATTGGAAAGAAGGACCGTGTCCACGAGGGACAGGTAGTCCCTGCTCATGTGTGGCGGGACGTCGTCGCTGACGGGAGGATTACGATCAAGGCTGGAACGCCAGTTCTAGTCCGAGTCGACAAGATCAAGAGAGCGAAGGTGGCCGGAATCAAGGGCTCCATGACTCTGGGCGCCTACGAAACCAAGGCTGTGGACGGGCAAGCGGTCCAGCTGAGCGGTGGCTACATGAAGGAGGGGAAGGGCCGAATTGCCCTCGCCGCAAGCCTGGCTGGCCTCGTATTCCTGCCTCTTATCTTCATCAAAGGCAAGGCCGCAGAACTACCTCGCGGGACGATCTTCGATGCGTACGTGGGACTCGATACAGTGGTCGAGGTCGCGCAAGAGACGCAGCCACGGCTTGTGGATCTGAGCGGAATCGGGTCGGACATCTCGGTAGAAGTGCTCTACGACAAGCTGGAGCAACAGCAGAAGCCCAAGGAGTTTGAATTCCGCATCCAGGTACCCGCCGAGGTCCCGGCTGAGTTCACGATAGATCGGATCAACGGCCAACCCGTGGAGCCTATTCCCCTGGGGATCCTGTCCCGAGAGGAACGAGAGGGACAGCAAGTTGTTCATGCCTCGGTCGGCATCAAGACGCTCGCGAAGCAGTTCCAAAAGGGCATCAATCGCTTCGATGTGGCGTGTAAGGGCAAGGATGGGCGGCTAGCAACGGAGGTAGTTCTTAACATCCAATTCTAGGAGGAGGACGCCCGGGCCGGGACTCGTGGGCTTCCAGCTGACAGGCGACGAGCGCAGAAGGTGCAGCGTTGTCAGTTAAGCAAGACGGAAAGACCACGCCGGCATCCCAGACGCTTGATTCTCACTCTCATCTCCTCGTCGCTCGGGTGCGTGTACACCCTCGTCGTCAGCGGCGAGACGTGCCGTGCGAAGCGCTGCGCCAGGAAGAGGTCGAAGACTGGGATGTTGGGTTGACTTCGTCCACGCTGAGACAGAACATGAGCCCTCAAGCCTAAAGCGACATCACACGCGTCGTGGAGGAGAGTAATGTCGCTCGGCAAGTTCCTGTGCGAATTGAATCTGTCGATTCTCGTCTCGCTACCGGTCGGGATGGCGGTCGAACAGGAGCAAC
>JBBIHW010000225.1:0-5631 GCA_037446795.1 Acidobacteriota bacterium | reverse complement strand
CGCCCTCGCCACCGCGACCGCTCTCGCCCGCCGGGGCGCGAGCGTCGCCCTCGTGGACCTCCGTGGGGACGCCGTCGAGACCCTCGCGCGGCGGCTGCGGGAGGAGACCGGATGCCGCGCGGTCGCCCTCGAGGCGGACGTCGCGGACTTCGGCCGCGCGCAGGAGGTGGTGCGGGACGCCGCGGAGGCGCTCGGCCGACTCGACCTCCTGGTGGCCTGCGCGGGCATCCACGACGACGCCGTGATCTGGAAGATGACCGAGACCCAGTGGGACTCGGTCGTCGCCGTGGACCTCAAGGGTGTCTTCAACTACATCCGCGCCGTGGCACCCGTCATGAAGGAGGCGGGCTACGGGCGGATCGTCGCCGTCTCCTCCATCAACGGCCTCCGGGGCAAGGCCGGGCTCGCCAACTACAGCGCCGCCAAGGCGGGCATCGTCGGCCTCGCGCGCACGGCGGCCAGGGAGCTCGGCCGGTACGGGGTCACGGTGAACGTCGTCGCCCCGGGCTTCATCGAGACCCCGATGACCGCCGCGCTCGCCGAGACGATCCGCGATGCGGCGCGCCGGGAGTCGGTGGTGGGCCGACTCGGCACGGCCGCGGATGTCGCGCGCGCCGTGCTGTTCCTGCTGGAGGAAGACGCCGGCTACGTCACGGGAGCGGTGCTCCAGGTGGACGGCGGCCAGTGGGCGTGAGGCGGAACGGGATGGTGGCGTTCGAGCGACTGGCCGCTGACGCGCGGGCCGCCTGGGACGACCCGTCCTTCTCGGTGGTCCGAGCGTGGAAGGAGGCGGCGCCCGGCCGCAAGGCCGTCGGCTACTTCCCGGTGTACGTTCCGCTGGAGTTGTTCCACGCCCACGGGGTCCTGCCGGTCGGCGTGTTCGGCGGGGGGGCGGGAATCGAGATTGACCACGCGAACTCGCTGGTGCAGTCCTTCGTCTGCTCCGTCTGCCGCAGCAGCCTCGAGCTGGGGCTCACGGGCCGGCTCGACGTGCTCGACGCCATGGTCTTCTCGAACATCTGCGACGTGGCGCGCAACCTCTCGGGCATCTTCCACCGCAACTTCCCGAGGCTGCCGGTCCTCTACCTCCACTACCCGCAGAACCCGGGCTCCTCCGCCGCGCTCGCCTTCTACCGGGCGGAGCTCGCGCGGCTCGAGGGCGCGCTGGAAGCGCTCTCGGGCCGGGCGAGCAGCGAGGAGGGCCTCCGGCGCTCCATCCGGCTCCACAACGAGCGCCGCGGGCTCGTGGCGAGCCTCTACCGCCTGCGGCGGGAGCGCCCGGAGGCGATGGACACGTCGGAGCTGTACGGCCTCCTGCGGGCAGGGCTCGTCCTTCCCGCCGAGGAGCACCTGGCCCTGCTCCGAGGCGCGCTCGAGGCCGCCTCGGCGCGGAGCCGGCGTCCCCGCGACACGGTGCGGGTCGTTCTCGAGGGGTCCTTCTGCGAGCAGCCGCCGCTCGAGCTGCTGGAGATCCTGGAGCAGACCGGCTGCCACGTCGTGGACGACGACCTGCTCCTCCACGAGCGCTGGTTCGACTCCCCGGTGGACGAGGACGGGGATCCCCGCACCGCGCTGGCGCGCGCGTATCTCGACCGCGCCGTGGTCAGCTCGGTCCGCTACCACGGCGCCCGGCGGCGCGGCGAGGCCCTCGTCGAGAAGGTCCGCCGGCACGGGGCCGACGGGGTCGTCTTCTGCACCGCGAAGTTCTGCGAGCCCGCGCTCCTCGACTACGCCCGCACGAAGGAGGCGCTCGACAGGGAGCGGATCCCGCACCTCGCCATCGAGTTCGAGGAGAAGATGGGGGTGTTCGAGTCGGTCCGGACGCAGCTGGAGACCTTCGTGGAATCCATCCTCTTTTTCGCCGAGGGGGCCGACACCCTCCGGGCGTGAGGCGCAGCCGCATGGGCGAGACCTACCAGCACCAGGGGCTCGGACGGAACCTCCAGAAGCAGTTGCTCGGGGCGTGGTACGAGCGGATCGCGCGGGCGCCCGAGACCGGCACGAAGCTCGCCTACACGTTCGTGCCGGGCAACGTGGCGGAGTTGCTGCGGGTCTTCGGCTTCGAGCTGGTCTTCCCCGAGATCAACGCGCTCCAGTCCGGCATCAAGAAGACCTCCGACCGGCTCATCTCCATCGCCGAGGACTGCGGCTACTCCTCGGACGTGTGCGGCTACGTGAAGACCGACGTGGGGATGGTGGTGTCCGGAGGCTGCGGTCCGGTGGGCCTGCCGCTGCCGAAGCCCGACCTGCTCCTGTGCTCCTTCACCGGGTGCACGACGTTCATCAAGTGGTTCGAGGCGCTCGCCGAGCTGCACGGCGTCCCTCTGGTCATGCTCGACGTCCCCTACATCCGGGAGGGCGAGAGCATCGGCCCGGCCGACCGCGCGTACGTGGTGCGGCAGCTCGAGGAGCTGATCCCGGTGTGCGAGACGGTCACGGGCGTGCGCTTCGACCCGGACCGGCTCCGGGAGATCGTGAAGCTGTCGGCCGAGGCCGAGGACCTGTGGGTGGACATCCTGCTGTCGGCGCGCCGCCGCCCCTCCCCCCTCGACGCCTACTTCGAGGCGGTCTTCTTCATGGCGCCCATCTACGCGCTCCGGGGCCTGCCCGAGTGCGTGGACTACTACCGCTTCGCGCGGCTCGAGATCGAGGAGCGCCTGGCCCACGGTCTCGGGCCCGGCCCCGAGGAGCGGTTGCGGGTCGTCTTCGTGGGGCCGCCGCCCTGGCCTCACTTCCGGGCGTTCTGGGAGCTGTTCAAGAAGTGGGGGGTCGTGAGCGTCGCCTCCTCGTACTCGAAGGTGGGCGGGTTCTGGGACGAGGGGTTCCGCCACGACCCCGGCCACCCGCTCGAGTCCATCGCCGACTACTGCATGCTCTGCTACACGAACCAGCACCTGGGCATGCGAGCGGACCTGCTGCGCCGTTACGTCCGGCGGTTCGAGGCGGACGCGGTGGTCATCCACTCGGTGAAGTCCTGCCGGTCGTTCTCCATGGGTCAGGCCGACCTGCGGGAGGCCTTCATCAAGGAGGACGGGCTCCCGACCCTCCTCGTGGAGTCCGACCTGGTGGACCCGCGCTACTTCCAGGAGGCGCAGCTCCGGAACCGCATTGACGCCTTCTTCGAGTCGCTCGAGCACCGCCGGATCGTGGGCGCGGCGGCCGGCCCGGCGTGAACGGGAGGTCCGGATGATCGTCGCCGGAGTGGACGTGGGCTCGACCCAGACCAAGGCGGTGCTGCTCGACCTCTCGCGCCGCATCCTCGGTCGTGGGATCACGGCCACCGGAGCCAACGTGGTCCAGGCGGCGGAGCGCGCGTTCCGGCAGGCCTGCCAGCAGGCCGGCATCGAGGAGTTCGACACCGCCTACACCGTGGGCACCGGCTACGGCCGCTACAAGGTCCCGTTCGGCGACGCCCAGGTGACCGAGATCTCCTGCCACGCCCGGGGCGCGTGCTTCCTGTTCCCGGACACGCGCACGATCCTCGACATCGGAGGGCAGGACACGAAAGCGATCAAGGTGCGCGGCGGCGAGGTGGCCGACTTCGCCATGAACGACAAGTGCGCCGCCGGCACCGGGCGCTTCCTCGAGGCCGCCGCCGAGGTCCTCGGCGTGCCCCTCGACGACATCGGCGCCGTCTCGCTGCGGGCGGCGAAGCCGCTGCGCATCACGAACGTGTGCACGGTGTTCGTCGAGAGCGAGATCATGAGCCAGCTCGCCCGGGGCCGGCGCGTCGAGGAGATCCTGCGCGGGGTGCACCACTCGATCGCCGCCCGGTCGGTGGCGCTGCTGCGGAGGGTGGGAATCGAGCCGGAGCTGACCTTCACGGGCGGCGTGTCGCGGAACACGGGGATGGTGGCCGCTCTCGAGGAGCGGCTGGGGCTCCGGGTGAACGTGTCCGCCGATTCCCAGTTCATGGGCGCCGTCGGCGCCGCGCTGTTCGCGCTCGAGCGGGCCGAGCACCAGGCGCCGAGGAGCAGGGAGATGTCCCGGTGAGCCTGGTCCTCGGGGTGGACGTCGGGACCCGGACGACGAAGGCGGTCCTCTACGACGCCTCGAAGGAGGAGGTCGTCGGGCGGGGAATCGTGGACACGGGCCACGACCTCGAGGCGGCGGCCCGGCGGGCCGAGGAGAGGGCGCGCCAGGAGGCGCCGCAGGCGGGCGCGGCGGACTACGCGGCCGCCACCGGCTACGGGCGCTACCAGGTGAGCGGCCGCGACATCGCGATCACCGAGATCACCTGCCACGCGGTGGCCGCCAAGCACCTGGTCCCGTCCTGCAACTCCGTCCTCGACGTCGGCGCCATGAACTCCCGCGCGATCCGGGTCGGCCCGCGCGGGCGGGTGCTGTCCTTCCGGATGAACGACAAGTGCGCCTCTGGGGCGGGACGGTTCCTCGAGCGCGTGGCGCGCGCGCTCGAGGTCCCGCTCGAGGAGATCGGGCCGCGGTCGCTCCGGTCCGCGGGGGCCCAGCCCATCTCAAGCATCTGCGCCGTGCTCGCCGAGAGCGAGGTCATCAACCACGTGACGGAAGGCCGCCCCATCGAGGACATCCTGCGCGGCGCCCACGAGGCCATCGCCCAGCGGGTGGCGGCCCTCCTGCGTCAGGTCGGCGTCGTCGAGGACGTGGTGCTCACGGGAGGGGTCACGCTCAATTGCGGCATGGTGGCCTCCATCGGGGCGCGGCTCGGCGTGCTCCCGATCGTCGCGCCGCACGCGGCGTACGCGGGCGCGCTCGGCGCCGCCCTGCTCGGGGCGGTCCGGCTCCGGAAGCGGCTCGCCGCCTGACGAGCCGCTCCCGAGCTCGTCACGAGGCCTGCGAGCGCATGAAGTTCACGAACTCGCCGAGCACGAGGCTCCACACCTCGATCACGTCCGCCACCTGCGCCCGCGACACGCCCTTCGACGTCACGAGGTCCATGTCGAGGCAGATGTCGTTCTCCTCGTCCACGTACGCCTTCGCGTATCGCCTGCGAGCGTTCCAGTCGTTCGTCTTCTGGAGCGAGCCCTCCCGGTCCGTTCCCACCCGCCAGCCGGCGAAGAACCGCAGCGAGCTCGCCTTCCCCGTGTCGGCCTGGAGCCCGTAGAAGAAGATGGAGAAGTTGATGCCCGACACCGCGCTCTTGATGAACGGGGCCTGGCTTCCCTGCTCCACGACCGCCCGATAGCCGGCCTGCTGCAGGATCTGCTGGACCTCCGTGTGCGTGAGGCCGGAGTAGACCGGATCGCCTTCTTCCTTCTTGCCGAACATCCGTCGCCCTCCACGTGCGGCAATCCCGGACACCGCACCGCGCGGGTCCGCACGCCACCCTCGCCCTCCATCCGGACCGTGAACGTCTTCTTCGCGTAGCGGGAGGTGCCCCGCTCCCCGGGGGCGCGACCGACCCTCCTTCCATCGCGCCGCTCGGACGAGGGTTGCCGCCCGCCCCTCGCCGATCCTCTTCCCGCCGGGTTTCGGTGCCGTCGCAGCCCAGACGGCCCTTTCGTACCGCCCTCCCCCGGTGTTGTCAAGCTCGCCGCCCGCCTGCACGCTCCCGCTGAGATGGCACCGGCGGTCACGGGAGCGGCCATCCTCCGCTCGGAGGCCCGCCGCCTTCATCGCACGCAGAACCGGTACGTGACGCTCGCGTAAACC
>JBBIHW010000224.1:0-5638 GCA_037446795.1 Acidobacteriota bacterium | reverse complement strand
GTAGCGGACCCCTACAGGGTCAGCACCCCGGCGGCGGCGTGCGCGCGGGCGGCTCTGGCGAGGGCGCCGTCCGCCGTGAGCAGCTCCGCCCCGAGCCGCTCGGCGAGCGCGACGTAGGTGGCGTCGTAGGCGGACACGTTCGCCCGGAGCTCGAGGATCCGCTCGAGGAGCGCGAGGTGCCCGTGACGCGTGAGCGGCAGGTCGCGCAGATCCACGACGGCCGCCTCCGCCCTGTGCTGGGGCAGCAGCCCTCCGAGCACCGCCCGTCGCAGCCCCGCCGCCACCTCCACGTGCAGGAGCGCGGGGGCATGGAGATCTACCTCCGGATCCCGCAGGATCGCCGCGGCGACCCGCCCGAGCTCCGTCCCGAGCAGGAGCTCCAGGATCGCCGAGGCGTCGACGACCAGCGGCCTCAGGACGCCTCCCGAGCTCCTCGCTCCTCCCGGATCAGGTCCGCCGCCCGACGCGGCAGCCGCACCGGGGCGCGCGCGGCGATCCGCTCGAAGACCTCATCCGCGGCAGGTCTCGCCACCTCGCGCTCGAGGACCTCCTGGATGTACGCGGTGAGCGTCTGACCCCGCGCCCGGGCCCGGCGGACGAGCTCCCGGTGGAGCCGGTCCGGGACGTTGCGGATCTGGACCATCTTCGACATATGTTCAACATGCCACATGCGCGAAGCATGGTCAATGCGTTCTCCCCCCCGATCCGGCCTCGCACGCGGCTGCGGTCACCTCGCCCGAGGACGCAAGCAACACGTTGCGGTGGAAGCAACGTCCACAAGCCCCCGTGCGCCGCGCCGCCTCCTTCGGCCCCCTTGTCCGCGAACAACTCGCACCGCGTGATCGCGGAGTAGGCGAGGCGGTGCCGTCCCGGGCGGATGCGTCGCGCGCCACGCAGGTGGTCCACGAACACGTCGGTGTCGACGAGGAGATCAGCCACGGTCCTACTCGTTGCGGGAGGGCACCTCGAGGTCGGGAAGCGCACCGAAGGTGGAGGTGAGCGCGCGCTCCGGGTCCGGCCCCGAGCCCGCGAGGTAGGCGTCGACCGCCTCCCGGATCAGCGCCGGCAGAGGTTTGCCTCCCGGCGACCGAGCTCATCGAGCCGCCGCCGCTGCTCCCGCGTGAGGTAGACCTCGGTGCGCGTCGATGCCATCGCTGTCGAAGGTTACGGCAACCCCCGCGGTCCTCCACCCACGCGGAGGTCGGGCCAACGACGAGTTCACTAGAACACCGCGACCTCGGTCACGAGGTCGCCCTCTTCGAACCTCGAAGGGCGGAGCGGGTGAAGGTCGAACGAGGAGCATCTGCCGTCCACGACGAGCTCGGCCACGGCGATCCCCGCTGCCGGCGAATGCATCACCCCGTGGCCGCCGAAACCCACGCAGAGCACGAATCCCGGGACCTCCGGCGCCTCTCCGATCACCGCGTGATGATCGGGGGTCTCGGGGTAAAGCCCCGCCCAACACTGGCGAGGATCGATCGGCTTCGCCTCGAGGTGGGGGAACCGGTTCCCGATCCGCTCCGCGAGTTTGGGGAGGAACGTCGGATCCAGCGTGGTGTCGCGCCCGGGCGGGTCCCCAGGGTCCGAATACGCGACCACCCATCCTCCGGACACCTCCCGACGAACCAGGACCCCGGTGTCGAGGTCGACGCACATCGGCGTAAGGGGTCCAGGCTCGTCTTGCACGAACGCCAGGTTCCGCCTGACCGGCCGGACCGAGACCTCGATCCCAACCATCCCAGCGATCTCCGCCGCATCCGCACCTGCTGCGTCCACGACCCACTCCGCTTCAACGAGCCCCCGGGCGGTGGTGAGTCGGAAGCATCGGTCCACCCGCTCGATCCGCGTCACCTGAGCTCCGACCCAGATCTCCACCTCGAGCCGCCGCAGCTCGCCGACGTACGCCCGAACCAGTCCGTGTGGATCGAGGAACCCGTCCCGGGCGTGGAACGTCCCCGCGCGCAGTCCGTGGGCGCGGATGAAGGGCGCGCGCTCGAGCACCTCCTCGGGCTCGAGCCACTCGGTGACAACCCCCAGTCGTCTCTGGAGCTCGAAGGCCCGGCGCAATCCCTGCTCGCCCTCGTCGGTCCCGGTGAAGAGCAGGTAGCCCGTCTGGTGTAGACCCAGGAGGCCGGTCTCCCGCTCGAGCCGCTCGAATTCCTCGATCGAGCGGAGGGAGAACAGGATGTTGGGCTCGGTGGTGAACTGCGCGCGGACCCCACCGTTCGCCCGCGCGGAGGAGCCCTGCCCGACGGCCGCTTCCCGCTCCAACACGAGGACGCCCCGGACCCCGCGTTCGGCGAGTGCCCGCGCAGCCGACAACCCGATCACCCCCGCGCCGACGACGGCGACGTCGACCGCTGTCACGTGCTTCCCTCCGAACCTAGTCCGGGGATGGCGGCCGAAGCACCCCCGACGCCGGGGATCGACGCGATCAGGCGCCTCGTGTAGGGGTGCTTCGGTTGATCGAGAACCACATCAGCTGGCCCCTCCTCGACGACTTCCCCCCGGTACAGGACGTACAGGCGATCGACGACCTGGCGGACCACGGCGAGGTCGTGCGTGATGAACAGGTAGGCGATCCCCGACTCCGCCTGGAGGCGCCGGAACAGGTTCAAGATCTGCGCCTGCACGGAGACGTCGAGCGCCGACACCGGCTCGTCGCACACGAGCAGCTTCGGACGGACCGCGAGGGCCCGAGCGATCGCGACGCGCTGACGTTCGCCCCCCGAGAGCGCCGCCGGTCGTCGGGTCGCGTACGCGGCAGGCAGACCCACGCGCTCGAGCAGAGCGCTCACCGCCCGCTGGAGCGCAGCCCCCCGGAGGCCGGCATCCGCGGTGCGGAGCGCCTCCGCCAGGGTCCAGCCCACCGAGTGGCGAGGGTTCAACGTGGAGTAGGGATCCTGGAAGATCATCTGCACCGTCCGTCTCAACACGCTCCGCTCGGAGCGCGACAGGCGCACGGCGTGGGAGGCATCGATGCCTGCGACCGAGATCCTCCCCGCGTCGGGCTCCTCCAGCCCGACGAGGCAGCGGCCGAGCGTCGTCTTGCCCGATCCCGACTCTCCCACGAGGCCGACGCTCTCCCCGTCGTCGATCTGGATCGAGACACCGCGCAGCGCCTCGACGTGGCGTCCCCGCCCCGGGATGAAGGTCTTGCTCACGCCCTCGACGACCAGCAGGGGCTGGTGCGAAGGAGGACTCGGAGGCGCGGGGGCGAGGCTCCGCTCGCGCAGCGCGGCCATCTCCCCCGCGATGTCGTGCACACGGATGCAGGAGGACCAACGGCCGGGACCTACCTGCGCCAGGAGGGGACGCCCGGTCGTGCAGACATCCGTCGCCCACCGGCATCGTGGGGCGAACGCACATCGATCCGCTACATCATCGGGCGCGGACACGGAGCCCGGGATGGGCACGAGCCGCTCGAGCTTCCGGTCGACCGGCGGCTCCGAGAGGAGGAGCCCCAACGTGTACGGATGGAGCGGGGCGGCCTCGAGCTCATGCGAGCCAGCGACCTCGAGGAGGTTCCCGGCGTAGAGCACGTAGATGCGGTCACAGATAGAGAACGCCACGCGCAGGTCGTGCGTGATCAGGATCAGCCCCATACGCCGGGCACGCTGGATCCCACGGAGCAGCTCGAGGATCTCAGCCTGGGTCGTCACGTCCAGCGCGGTGGAAGGCTCGTCCGCGATCAGCAGCTCGGGATCTCGGGCCAGGGCGGCGGCGAGCGCGACGCGCTGCCGCATCCCGCCCGAAAGCTCGAACGGGTACCGTGGGGCCACAGCGTCGGGGTCGATGCCCACCTCCCGGAGCCTCCGGGCCATCTCGGAACGAGCGACATGCCTCTCCTCGCGACCGGTGGCTGGGAGCATCTCGAGGATGTGCTCGCCACACCGCAGCAGGGGGTTCAGCATCGTGAACGGGTCTTGGAACATGAGCGAGACGCGTCGCCCGCGGACGAGTCGCATCTCGGCCTCGGACAAGGAGGCCAGGTCGGTCCCCTCGAAGAGGATCGATCCTTCGCTGCGCACGCCGTCCGGAAGCAACCGGATGATCGCGCGGGCGGTCAGCGACTTCCCCGAGCCCGACTCACCCACGATCCCGACCGCCTCCCCGCGTCCCACATCGAGATCGAGACCCGCCACGATCGTCCGACGACGTCCCTCGGGCTCCGCCCAGATCCTGAGTCCCCGGACGCTCAGCAGCGTCGACGCCACGTCGCCCATCATCGCGCGGAGATGCGCTCGTAGATCCAGTCGCCGATCACGTTCATGCTCCCGGCGGTGATGACGATGGCGAAGGCGGGGAGGAGCAGGCCCACCGGGTTGGTGAAGAGGATGCTCCGATTCTCGAAGATCATCCGACCCCAATCGGGCGTCCCGGGGGGCACACCGAGCCCGAGGAAGGAGAGCCCCGCAAGGCTCACGAGGCCGAAGGCGAAATCCAGGAACACGTACGCGGCCAGGATGGGGAGGATGTTCGGCAAGATGTGCAGGAACATGATCCGGAGCGGCGACACGCCGAGCGTCCGCGCGGCTTCGACGTACGGCCGCGGTCGCTGCTCGAGCACGGCGCTCCGCACGATCCGCGTGTCGGGGGCCGTGAACAGGATGAGCATGACCAGTACCGCCGTCCAGAACCCTCCTCCCGTCACCCCCACCACGACGATCGCGATCAGGGGACCGGGGAGCGCGAACATGAAGTCCACCCACCGCATCACGACCGAGTCGACGCCTCCCCCGAGGTACCCGGAGAGGAGGCCGAGCACCGTCGCGATCGCGAACGCACCCGCCGCGATGACGATGGGACCCACGAGCGCGGTGCGCGCCCCCACGATCGTCCTGGACAGCACGTCCCTTCCGAGGACGTCGGTCCCGGCGAGGAACCGGGCGGAGGGGGGCGCGTCGCCGACCATCAGGTGCTGCTCGTTCGGCGGGTATGGAGCGATCCACTCGCCGAGCAGCGCGCACACGATCACCATCCCGACGATCACGAAGGCGATCCAGACGATGATGGGCGGCCGGGTGCGCCGCACCGAGGGAGCCGAGGGGGGCGCGCCCGCGCCCGGGACCGAGGCGGGCTCGGGCTTCACGCTTCCACCCGGCCGAAGCGGATCCTGGGATCGATGAGCGTGTACAGGACGTCGATCCCGATGTGGGCGATCACGACGAACACGGCCACGACCAACACGACCCCCTGGATCACCGGGATGTCCCGCTGCTGCACCGCTGACACGAGGAGCGAACCGAGACCCGGCAACCCGAACGTCACCTCGACCAGCACGGCTCCGGTCACGAGCCCGACGACCACGAGGCCGCCGGCCGTGACGACGGGCACGAGCGCGTTGCGCAGGAGGTAGGCGAAGGTGATCCGCGACCTGGACAGACCGCGGGCCCGGGCGAACGCCACGTAGTCCTGCCCCAGCTGCTCGATCGTGGACGCGCGGGTGATCTTGAGCACGAGCCCCATCACCGACACCCCCAGAGCGATAGCGGGGAGCGTCAGGTGCCAGACCCGATCGAGGAAGCCGCCGCCCGGCCCGAAGGTCGGGAACCAGTCCAGCATGACCCCGAAGACGTAGAGGAGAAACAGACCCGTCGCGAACGCGGGCGCGCTGACGCCGAAGACACCGAGCGCC
>JBBIHW010000223.1:0-5650 GCA_037446795.1 Acidobacteriota bacterium | reverse complement strand
CGGGGGTCGGGAGGGCAGGCACGGGCCCCCGAGGGGAGGCAACCCCCTCCGCCTTCGAGCCGCGAGACGGCCGGCAGGACCCGCATGCCTCCCGCGTGGGACGACGACTACTTCTTCGCGGCGCTCCCGAAAGTCCCGCCGATGCTCGACGAGGTCGCTCCCGAGGAGCCGGGGGCATCCGCGGTCGAAGGGGAGGCCGTCCCGGCCGAGGGCCCCGCAGCTCCCCCGCGGCGCCGTCGCCGCCGGAGGCGCCGATCGCGGAAGGCCGGGGCCCCGCCCGCTGCCTCCGGCACCCCCGCGGCAGAGGCTTGATCGGTCAGCGGCGTCTCGCCGGGCGGCAGGAGTCGGCATAGACCCAGCCGCACAGAGCCAGAAAAGCCAGGAGCCCGAGGGCGTTCAGCACGCGCGCGGCGGTCGTCTGCGCGAGTCCCGCCGCGCCGAGCAGGCGGGAGAGGTCGAGAAAGCCCATGAGATCCACGGCCTGCCACTGGTCGTCGAGGATCACGAGAGCGTTGGAGACCACGCCGATGACGGCGCCGCCCGCGATGAGCCCCGAGGCGATCAGCACCGCCTTGTCCGATCGGCGCTTGCGGGCTTCCTCCCCGCCCGCGCGCCGGCGGATCGCGCCCGCGACGAGCGCGCCGGCGAGGATCGGGGTGTTCAGCTCCATCGGCAGGTACATCCCGAGGGCGAAGGCGAGACCGGACACGCCGACGAGCTCGACCGAGACGACCAGCACCGCCCCCACCGCATACAGCAGCCATGGGACGTGGCCGCCGCCGAGGAAGCTCTCGAGCGCGCTCGCCATGACGTTGGCCTGCGGAGCCGGCAGCGCCGCCGGGTTCGCCGCGCGGTCGTAGCCGGGCTGGTAGGCGAGGATCAGGATGGTCGCGGTGACGCACACGGACGCGAGGGCCGAGGCGAGGATCGCGCCCCAGGCGATGCGCGAGGGCGTGGCGCCGAGCCAGTAGCCGATCTTGAACTCGGTGACGAGGGTTCCCGACATGGACAGCGCCGTGCACACGACGCCGCCCACGAGCAGCGTGGCGAGCATCCCTCGGGGGTCCTGCGGCAGCCCCGCGGCGAGAAGCGCGACCGCGGTCAGGATGATCGTGGTCACCGTCATCCCGGAGATCGGCGTGACCGAGATCATGGCGATGGCCCACGCCGACACCGTCGTGAACAGGAAGGCGATGCCGAGGGCGAGGACGACGGCGAACGCCGAGAGGCGAGTCGCCCCCTCGATCCCCCCCATCACGACCCAGCGGAAGTAGACGAGCAGGAGCGCCGCCGTGAGGCCCCCCAGGGCTGCCATCGCCGCGTAGGAGACGTCGCGTTCCGTCCGGTCGGCGCGCACCGCCGCGACGCCGGACCGCATCAGGCCTCCCAGCGCCTGCCGGAGCGCCGTGGCGATGACGGGGCTCATCTTGAGGATCGAGAGGATCCCCGCCGCGAAGATCCCCCCGATGCCGATGTTCCTCGGGATCGCGGCGAAGACCTCCTCGGCCGACGTCCCCTCGAGCGCCGGGTTCAGCAGCTTCAGTTCCGCGAGGCCGAACGGGCTCAGCAGCGGCAGGATCACGAACCCGGACAGGAAGGAGCCCGCGCAGATGATCGCGGCGTAGCGGACGCCGATGACGACACCGAGCCCGACGAACTCCGCTCCGGTCCCGAGCGAGAAGACCGCCTTGAAGTCGTCGGCGAGGGACCGGAGCCACGGGACGGCGGGGACGGAGCCCGCGCTCCCGCCCGCCGCGATCCGCCCCGTCGTGAACGTCTCCGAGAACAGCCCCAGGCTGCCCGCCACGAAGTCGTACGCGGCCCCGGCCAGGAACGAGTAGACGAGCACCCAGGCCTGGCTGCCCCCGGTCTCGCCCGTGACCAGGATCTCGTTCGTCGCGGTCGCCTCGGGAAAGGGAAGCCTGCCGTGCATGTGGCGCACGAAGTAGCGCCGGAACGGAATCAGGAAGATCACGCCCAGCACGGCGCCGAGGAAGGGAACGAGCGCGATCTGCAGGAACAGCTCCACTGGGCCGAGCCCGAGCTTGCCCGGCAGGTCGAGGATGAACAGGGCCGGCATGGTGAACACCGAGCCGCCGGCCACGATCCCCGAGGTCGTCCCGATCGCCAGGATGGCGACGTTCTCGAGGAGCGTGCTGCGCCGGTAGCCGATCCGCAGGAGCAGCCCCGACAGGCCCACGGCGAGCACGGAGATGGGGATGGCGGTCTCGATCCCCTGGCCGACCTTGAGGGCGACGTACGTCGCGGCGACGGAGAAGATGACGTTGGCGACGAGCCCGAAGAGAATCGCACGGAGCGAGACTTCGGCGACCGCTGCCTCGGGCGGGACGACCGGCCGGTAGGTCTCCCCGGGCCTCAGCTCACGATAGGCGTTCTCGGGAAGGCCCGCGGGCGGACCGGGCGAGGGGGCGTCCATCTCCTCTCCTCCGGCACACACCGGAGCCGGCCACGAATTCTAGACCCCCCTCGCACTCGCCGGGGCCGCATCGCTCCGCTCCGTCATTCCGGCGAAAGCCGGAATCCAGTGCAGCACCCTGGCCGGAGAGACTGGATTCCGGCTTTCGCCGGAATGACGGGACGTCGGGCTCTCGCCGGGGTGACGTCGAGGGCGCGAGGCGGGGCGACGGTCAGAATGGCTCGGACGGGGACTTGTTGTGCCCTTTCGACTTCCCCTTGCCCGGCTGCGGGTCGGGCTTCGGGCTCCCCTTGCCGCTGGTCGTTCCCGGGTCCTCGTTCGGCTCCGGTGGTCCGGGCGGATGGCTCCACGGTGCGCTGATCTCGGTCCCGAAGACGGCAAAGAAGCTCGCCACACCCTCCCGCGAGAACGCGGCCGAGGGCCGGCTCGTCGTGACGCGCAGCCCGAGGGCCCGCGCGACCGCGGCCACGTCACCTTCGGTGAGCGGCCGGCCGGGCTCGAGGTCCGGTACCCGGACGCCGGCGTTGCGGAGCGTCTCCGAGGCCGCGGACTCTCCGGAAACGGCGAGTCCTTTCGCCCTGGCAACCTCGAGGAGAAACTCGCCCACCGTCGGCGGGCCTTCGCCTCGACCCGCAGCGAGGGCCGGTGCCGCCACGATCAAGGCGGCGGCAAGCCCGGCGATCCGGAGCGTTTTCGTGCGAATCATTCGTCTACCCCTCTCGGCGGATTCCCCGCCCGCTGCCGGCGAGCGCGTGGAACCCGAACGGCGCTCGCCCGGGGCCGGACCTATACGGCGACCCGCCCACCTCGTCAACCACGCGCCAGCGCTGGCGCCGTTTCGGGTTGCGAATCGGTCCGCAGCCGCATCGCGCCCGGGGCAGGTTCCGGGGGACGGGCAACACGTCCGTGCGGTCTCGGCGAAAAGATCCTAGACTACGCCCCCTTCGGAGCCGGATCGGAGCCGTCCCGTCCCGCAGCACGTCCCGCCTCCCGCTCCGGTCCCGGCGGCGCCCCGGATCGAGCGCGGCAGCGGCGAGGAGAGGGACACGGCCGTGGCCACCCGGCAGTTGCTGGCCCTGAGCCCCGAAATCGAGGACGCGCTCCGGCGGCGCGAGTTCTCCTCGCTCCGGGACGCCCTCGCGGGGTGGGACCCCAAGGACATCGCCGACCTGATCCAGGGACTCGGGGCCGAGGACCAGGCCGTGATCTTCCGCATCCTGCCGCGCGAGCTCGCTGCGGACGCCTTCGAGTACCTCACGCCGGAGATGCAGGAGAGCCTGATCAAGGGGCTGGCGCGCGAGGAGGTGGCCGCGATCCTCAACGAGATGGCCCCGGACGAGAGGACGCGGCTCCTCGAGGAAATGCCCGCGACGGCCACCAAGCAGCTACTCGCCCTGCTCACTCCCGAGGAGCGGAACGTGGCCGTGCGCCTGCTCGGCTACCCCGAGGACAGCATCGGGCGGCTCATGACCCCGGACTACCTGGCGGTCCGGGCCGACTGGACGGTGCAGCGGGTGCTCGACCACATCCGGGCCCACGGGCGCGACAGCGAGACGCTGAACGTGATCTATGTGGTGGACGAGCGAGGGCGTCTCGTGGACGACCTCAGGATCCGCCAGCTCCTGCTCGCGCCACCCGAGGCCCGGATCGCCCACATCTCCGACGGGAAGTTCGCCTCGCTGCGCGCCTCGGACGATCAGGAGAGCGCCATCGCGGTGTTCCGGGCCTACGACCGCGTGGCGCTGCCCGTGACCGATTCCGACGGGATCCTGCTCGGCATCGTGACCGTGGACGACGTTCTCGACGTCGCCGCCGAGGAGGCGACCGAGGACATCCAGAAGATCGGCGGCACCGAGGCCCTCGACGAGCCGTACATGGCGACCACGCTCGGCTCGCTGGCGAAGAAGAGGGCCAAGTGGCTCGTGGTCCTCTTCGTGGGGGAGATGCTCACGGCGAGCGCCATGGGCTGGTTCGAGGAGGAGATCGCGCGGGCCGTGGTCCTCGCCCTCTTCGTTCCCCTGATCATCTCGAGCGGGGGGAACAGCGGTTCCCAGGCCGCCACCCTCGTCATCCGGGCGATGGCGCTCGGCGAGGTCACGCTTCGCGACTGGTGGAAGGTGATCCGTCGCGAGTTCCAGTGCGGGCTCCTGCTCGGGGCGATCCTGGGCGCGATCGGCCTGCTGCAGGTCGCCGCGTGGCAGGGCGTGTTCGACCTCTACGGGCCGCACTGGGCCCTGGTCGGCCTCACCGTGGCCGCAGCGCTGGTCGGGGTCGTCCTCTGGGGGACGCTCGTCGGCTCGATGCTCCCCTTCGTCCTCCGCTCGGTCGGGTTCGACCCGGCCGTCTCCTCCGCGCCCTTCGTCGCCACCCTCGTGGACGTGACGGGCCTGGTCATCTACTTCACGGTGGCCCTGCTGCTGCTTCGCGGCACGCTCCTCTGAGTCCCGGGAGCCTCTTGACGGGCGGCCGGGGATCGCACGAAAATGGAACTATGGTTCGAAATTGGAACGCGCGTTCGAAGGCGGGGTCCCCGAGGCGGAAGCGGCGGGCCGAGTCGCGCCGGCTCGAGATCCTCCGGGCGGCGGCCCGGGTGTTCCGGCGGAGGGGCTTCTCCCGGGCCGGGATGCGCGAGATCGCCGCCGAGGCCGACCTCTCCCCCGGCAACCTCTACCACTACTTCGGAAGCAAGCAGGAGATCCTCTTCTTCTGCCAGGACCGCTCGCTCGAGCACCTGCTCGCCGCACTGGACCGAGCGGCCCGTTCCCGGGCGAGCGTTCCTGACCGGTTGCGGGACCTGCTCCGCACCCACGTGCTCTGCCTCCTCGACGAGGTCGAGGGGTCCGCCGCGCACCTCGTCGTGGACGGCCTGCCGGAGCCTCTCCGCCGCCGCATCGCGGCCAAGCGGGATCGCTACGAGCGCGGGATCCGGGAGCTCGTCGAGCGGGGCGTCCGGCGGGGCGAGCTGGCCCCGTGCGATCCCGCGCTCGTCACCCGCGCGATGCTCGGGGCCCTCAACTGGACGGCTCGCTGGTACCGGCCCGAGGGACCGCAGCCGGCAGGCGAGATCGCCGACGGCCTCGCGGGCTACCTGGTGCGCGGCCTCGAGGCGAGGCCGGGGGCCGCCCAGCGCGCCGCGGGAACCGCCTCGTGAGCGAGGGGGGCGTGCTCCCGGCCGCGCGCGTCCAGATCTCGCTGCGCGTCAACGGCGAGCCG
>JBBIHW010000222.1:0-5736 GCA_037446795.1 Acidobacteriota bacterium | reverse complement strand
CGGACGGGCGCGACCGCCATCGTTCCGCATCCCGGCAACGTCTTCCAGGAGAAGGTGCCGGCGGCGATCGTGGTGGGTAACGGATTCGGCAAGCTGGTGGGCTCCACGCAGGTCGCCGAGCTCGGCCAGCTCGAGACCCCGATCCTCTTGACCAATACGCTGAACGTCTGGGAAGCCGCGGGGGCCCTGGTGGACTACACGCTGGCGCTCCCGGGCAACGAGGACGTCCAGTCGGTGAACCCCGTCGTGGGGGAGACGAACGACGGCTGGCTGAACGACATCCGCAAGCGCCCGCTGCGCCGCGAGCACTTCCTCGAGGCCTTGCGCGTCGCCACCGGCGGACCGGTCCAGGAAGGCTCGGTCGGGGCCGGCGCCGGCACGCGGGCCTTCGGGCGGAACGGCGGCTTCAAGGCGGGCATCGGCACCGCGTCACGATGGGTGCCGCATGGCGCGGGCGGCTACACCGTGGGCGTCCTCGTGCAGTCGAATTTCGCCGGCATCCTGACCGTGGACGGCGTCCCGGTGGGGAAGGTGCTCGGGGCGCACGACTCGACGGACGTCCCCGAAGCCCACGCCGATCCACCCGAGCAGGACGGCGGATCCTGCATGATCGTCGCGGCGACCGACGCGCCGCTCGATGCCCCGGCCCTGCGGCGGCTCGCCTGGCGGGCCTTCGCGGGGATGGCGCGCACCGGAGCCGCCTTCCGGCACGGAAGCGGGGATTACGCCATCGCGTTCTCCACGGCCGCCTCCGTGCGCATCCCTCATCGGGCGAAGGTGACCAGGGTCGGAGGCGCCTTGGCCGGCGACGAGGAGCTCTCGCCGCTGTTTCAAGCGGTCGCCGAGGCCACCGAGGAGGCCATCTACAACTCGCTGCTGCGCGCCACGCCGGTCCGCGGCTACAAGGGCCGCGAAGCTCGCCCTCTTCCGCTCGACGCGCTTCGGCGCGTCCTGAGCGAGCACCGGCCGAGGCGGTAGCGAAGCGCGGGAGGTCGCGCGACCCCCGGGGGTGCGATCGGGCTCGAATGGGGCGCGAGAGCCTCCCCGCGCGCGGTGCCGGTGGGCCACGCCGCCCGCCCGATGCCGGACGCTCCTCGCTTCGGTCGGTGGCCCGGCTCGACATCCGGCGCCGGTCGAGAGCCGACTTCACCCGGAACGCGGGCGGGCGGGCGCCGGTGTCCCGGCGGGTCGAGGGTCGAACCTCCCTCCATCACGAGCACCCGCTCGTCGCGCCGCAGTTGGCGCAGGCGTAGCAGGCGCCGTTGCGGATCATGATCGCACCGCACTCGGCGCAGGGCGGGGCGTCGGCCTGCCGCACGAACACCTCCCGCTCGCGGGCGCGGAGGGTCTCCCGGGAAACAGCGGCCGTGTCGGGCAGCATCTCGGTTCCGTTCGGCGCCGACGGGGGCGCGGTCTGTGGCTGCTCCTCCCGCGGCAGGAACTGCTTCGCCATCCAGCGGAACACGTAGTCCACGATGGACTGGGCGATCGGGATGTCGGCGTTGCCCGTGAACCCGGACGGCTCGAACCTCACGTGCGTGAACTTGTCCACCAGGAACTTGAGGTCCACCCCGTGCTGCAGGGCGAAGGAGACCGCCGTCGCGAACGAGTCGGCGAAGCCCGCGAGCGTGGAGCCGGCCTTGCCGAGCGTGATGAAGATCTCCCCGGGCTTTCCGTCCTCGTAGAGGCCGACCGTGAGGTATCCCTCGTAGCCGGCCACCGAGAACTTGTGCGTGATCGAGGGGCGCGTGTCGGGCAGCTTGCGGCGCCGGGGCTGCGCGGCGGCCTCGGTCCTCCGCTCGACGCCCTTTCCGGTGGACAGCGGCTGCGTCCTCTTGCACCCGTCGCGGTAGATGGCGATGGCCTTCAGCCCCAGCCTCCAGGCCTCGAGGTAGGTCTGCTCGATCTCCTCCACGGTGGACTCCTCGGGCATGTTCACCGTCTTCGAGATCGCCCCGGACAGGAACGGCTGCACGGCGGCCATCATCTTGACGTGGCCCATGTAGTGGATCGAGCGAGCGCCGTTCGCCGGCCTGAAGGCGCAGTCGAAGACCGGCAGGTGCTCGGGCGCGAGGCCGGGCGCCCCCTCGATGGTGTCGTTCTCGTTCACCCAGTCCACGATGCGCTGGATCGCCTCGTGGTCGTAGCCGAGGGTCTTGAGGGCGAGCGGGACCGTGTTGTTGACGATCTTGAAGAGGCCGCCTCCGACGAGCTTCTTGTACTTGACGAGCGCGAGGTCCGGCTCGATGCCCGTGGTGTCGCAGTCCATCATGAAGGCGATGGTGCCGGTGGGGGCCAGCACCGTCGCCTGCGCGTTGCGGAAGCCGTGCTCGGTCCCGAGCGTCAGGACGTCGGCCCAGGCCCCGCGCGCCGCCGACAGCAGTTCCGAGGGGACGAGCGCGGGATCGATGCCGTCGGCGTGCGCCTTGTGCTTGCGCATCACGGCGAGGAAGGGCTCGCGGTTGCGCTCGAAGGCCGGGAAGGGGCCGGTGTGGGCGGCGATGCGCGCGGAGGTGGCGTAGGCCTCGCCGCACATGAGGGCCGTGATCGCCGCGGCGTAGGCGCGCCCCGGTTCCGAATCGTACGGGAGCCCCCGCGCCATGAGCAGCGCCCCCAGGTTCGCGTAGCCGAGGCCGAGCGGCCGGAAATCGTGCGAGTTGCGCTCGATCGCGGGGGTCGGGTAGGAGGCGTTGTCCACCCAGATCTCCATGGCGGTGATCGTGACCGAGACCGCGTGCCGGAAGCAGTCCACGTCGAACTCGCCGTCCGGCCGGCGGAACTTCATGAGGTTGAGCGAGGCGAGGTTGCAGGCCGTATCGTCGAGGAACATGTACTCGGAGCAGTTGTGGACGACGAGCCCGTTGACCACGAAGTGGTGCGTGGACTCCTCGGTCAAGTCGAACACCGGCTCCTCGCCCAGCGGCTCGATGCTCTCCACGGGATCGGTCAGTTCGTCCTGGTAGGCCCCGATGGTGTCGTTGAGCGCCCGGAGGGCCGCCGCCTTGGGGCTCGCCGGGTCGAAGCCGATCTCCCGCTCGAAGACGAAGCGGGAGGAGCGGCTGATCCGCAGAGAGTGCATCTCCTGCACCGGATACGTCTTCTCTCCGCCCCGGCCGTCGGGAAGGACCGAGTCGGTCGCCCCTGCCCGGCGCCCGACGTACAGCTTCGACTTGATCCCGAAGCCGAGCAGAAGCAGCTGCACCTGCCCGAGCAGGTCGAGCGAGGAGGAGTCGAGGGAAACGTACTGCGACTTGCCGCCGTAGTTCGCGACGGTGCCGTCGGCTGTGAACACGCCCCGCAGGAGCGCCGCCGTGGACGGCCGATCCAGCTCGAAGACGGCGTCCGTGAAGCGCTTCTCCGCGCTCCCCCTGTCCAGGATCGCGAACTCCTTGAAGAGGTCCACGACCGGCTGGGAGCTGAAGCTCAGACGCGAGGAGCCGGCGCGGCTGACCGTCACGGCCACGTCGTCTGGCCGGCCCACCGCTCCGACGGCGCGCCGCAGGCGCTTCTCCTCGTTGACGACGCCAGCGATCGTCCGGAGAACGCCGGCCTCGGCCTCGGCCATCGTCAAGATGACGATCTCCTGTGTGCCGCTCGAGTGGTGGGTCCGGGTGAGGCAGCCGTCTGCGACCGCCACGCCGATGGCGATGGCGAGCCTCTCGCTGATGGCCCGGCGGCCGAAGCCCGGTCCCTGGAGCCGCAGACGGTCGCCGACCTGGAGCTCCCGGACGGCGACGTCGCCCCGGTTCTCCGTCCACACCCTGTGATCGCCCGTGATCCGGACCGTGTACCCGGCGCGCGTCCTGAGGCGAACGACCGGCTTCCTCCCCGTCGGGAAGATCCGGGTCACCAGGTGGGGTTGCCCGTCCGCGCCGATCACGCGCGCGGAGCGTCCCGCGAGCGAACCGATGCGCCTCCACCCATCGGCCGTCGCCACCAATGTGTCGCCCGTCACGCACGGGTTCGACGCGTTGATCCGCCCCGAGTTCGGACAGGTATGCCAGGCGTTGATCGTCGTGTCGAACTGCACGCCGGGATCGCCGCACACCCAGGCCGCCTCGGCCATTCTCCGGAAAAGGTCGCGCGCACGGTAGCAGGTCATCGGGCGGCCGGTGGTCACGGCCCGCGTCCACCACTCGCCGTCCGCGAGCACGGCCCGCATGAACTCGTCCGTCACCCGGACCGAGTGGTTCGCGTTCTGGAAGAAGACCGAGTCGTAGGCGCCTCCCTTGACGTTGAACTCGCCCGAGTAGCCGGCCTCGATCAGGGCCCACGCCTTCTTCTCCTCCTCGGCCTTGGACGCGATGAACTCCTTGATGTCCGGGTGCTCCGCGTCGAGGATCACCATCTTGGCGGCACGGCGGGTCTTGCCCCCCGATTTGATGACCCCGGCGAAGGCGTCGTAGCCCTTCATGAACGACACGGGCCCCGAGGCCGTCCCGCCGCCCGCCAGCGGCTCCCGGCTCGACCGCAGGGCGGAGAGGTTCGAGCCGGTTCCCGACCCGTACTTGAAGAGCATCCCCTCGGTCTTGGCGAGCTCCAGGATGGACTGCATGGTGTCCTGCACGGAGTTGATGAAGCACGCGGACACCTGCGGGTGCTCCTCGATGCCGCAGTTGAACCAGACGGGCGAGTTGAAGGAGACCATCTGGTGGAGGAGCAGGTAGGCGAGTTCCGCCTCGAACGCCCGTGCGTCCTCCTCGGTGGCGAAGTAGTCCCCTTCGCGCCCCCAGCGCGCGGCGGCCTCGACGACCCTCCCGATGAGCTGCCGCACGCTCGATTCGCGCTCAGGGCTTCCGAGATGGCCGCGGAAGTACTTCTGGGCGACGACGTTCGTCGCGAGCTGCGACCAGAACTTCGGCACCTCGACGCCGCGCTGCTCGAAGGCGACCTCGCCCCGCTCGTTGGTGATGACCGCGTCCCTCAGTTCCCACTCCACCTCGTCGAAGGGGCTCACCCCGGGCCGCGTGAACCGGCGCGGGAACCTCATCCCGTCCTTCGGGCTGGGGACGTGACCGGCCGCCGGGCCCGCTTCCGGCGAGATCGGCGCCGGGCGGTCCTGGTCTCTGTCGGGACGAGAGTCGCGCTGAAGCATCTGCCGCTCCCTCCTGGTTCGCGTGGGCTCCCGTCCGGCGGGAAACGGGACCCCGAAAGGACCGACTCGCCGACCCCGGTTCCGGAGGGTGCCCGCCCTCCCTCGCAGCCCGGGACGAGCGCCGCGAGGTTTAGCGGAGCAGCGGTGTCGGTGTCAAGACCTTTCTCGGCCCAGTATACAGTATGGTGGGCCATTTTGCCGAGGGAGCCCTAGATATGGGGGTTCTCTTCGCGCGGGAGCCGGACTGCAACGTCCTCTCCCGGAAGGGCTTCGGGTCCTACCCGGCCCTCTCGGCCCAGGACCGCGCGAACGCCTCCCACTCCGGCCCGGGCTCGAGCAGTTCCACCCCCATGCCGCACTCGAGCAGGTGAGACAGCTGCGGCGGGACCTTCTTGGCCCACGCCACCCGGGCCCAGAACGTCCAGGTTCGATCCCGGGCATGGACCTCGACGAGGATCGTGGTCCCGGGGGCGAAGACGGTGTTCGTGTGGAGGAAGAGCCCGCGCTCGGAGAGGTTCCTCGTGAAGCCCGTGTGGCGGACCCCGCCGACGCCGAACCGCACGAGCACGCGCTTGCGCGCCCGTCGCGTGGCGCGCTTGTCGGCCCGGCCGGCGCCCGCCTGCTCGCGCGCGCGCATGTCG
>JBBIHW010000221.1:0-5745 GCA_037446795.1 Acidobacteriota bacterium | reverse complement strand
GTGATGAACGGCATGAACGGATGGAGCAGCCGCAGCACGGTGTCCAAAACCTCGAGGAGGACACCGCGAGCGGCGGCGGCGCGCCCGTCCGGAGCCCCCTCGGCGAGGTGCGGCTTGACGGCTTCCACGTACCAGTCGCAGAACTCGTGCCAGACGAAGTGGTAGAGCGCCTCGGCTGCACGGTCGAAGCGGTACTGCTCGAGCGCCTGGCTGACCTCGGCGACGATGCGGTGCGCGCGGGAGCGGATCCACCGCGAGGCGAGCGTCAGGTCCTCCTCGCGGTAGCCTCGCGGCGAGGGGTGGCCGTCGAGCCGGAGCAGCACGAAGCGGGCCGCGTTCCACAGCTTGTTGGCGAAGGCGCGGTAGCCCTCCATCCGCTCCGGAGCCAGAGGAATGTCGTTTCCCGGCGCGGCGAGGATCGCGAGACTGAAGCGGACCGCGTCGGTTCCGTAGCGGCTTTGAACCTCCTCGGGCTCGATGACGTTTCCCCTGGTCTTGGACATCTTCTGGCCCTGCGCGTCGCGCACGAGCCCGTGGATGTACACCTCGCGAAACGGGACGTCGCCCATGAACTTGAGGCCCATCATGAGCATGCGGGCGACCCAGAAGAAGATGATGTCGAAGCCGGTGACGAGCAGGCTCGTCGGATAGTAGCGCGCGAGATCCGCGCCGCGCTCGGGCCATCCGAGGGTCGAGAACGGCCAGAGCGCCGAGGAGAACCAGGTGTCCAGGACATCCTCGTCCTGCCGGAGCGCCCCCCCGCAGGAGGAGCAGGCCTGCGGCTCCGCCTCGTCCACCTGCATCCCGCCGCACCGGTCGCAGTACCAGGCGGGAATCCGGTGGCCCCACCACAGCTGCCGCGAGATGCACCAGTCGTGGATGTTGCGCATCCACTCGAAATAGGTCTTGGCCCAGTGGGCCGGAACGAACACGGTCCGCCCCTGCTCGACCGCGCGGATGGCCTCCTGCGCCAGCGGGCGCACGCGGACGAACCACTGGGTGGAGGCGAGCGGCTCGATCGGGGTCTTGCAGCGCTGGCAGTGGCCGATGGCGTGGACGTGATCCTCCACGCCCTCCATCAGGCCGCTTTCTTCGAGGCGGCGGACGATCCGGCGGCGCGCCTCGAAGCGATCGAGCCCCGCGAGATTCCCCGCCTCCGCCGTCATCCGTCCCTCCGCGTCGAGCACGACGACCTCGGGAAGCCCGAGCCTCTTTCCCGCTTCGAAGTCCTTGGGATCGTGGGCGGGGGTGACCTTCACGGCCCCGGTGCCGAAGGCCGGATCCACGTACGCGTCGGCGACGACCGGGATCTCCCGTCCCCCGATGGGCAGGAGAACCTTGCGGCCCACCAGGCCGCGGTACCGGCCGTCGTCCGGATGGACCGCCACCGCAGTGTCGCCGAGGATCGTCTCGGGGCGCGTCGTCGCGACGACGATGCCCGGGAAGCTTCCGTCGGCGGAGGGGTACCGCACGCGCCACAGCTTCCCGTTCACCGTCTCGTGCACGGTTTCGAGGTCCGACAGCGCCGTCCGGCACCGGGGGCACCAGTTCACGATGTAGCGGCCGCGGTAGATCAGCCCTTCCCGGTACAGCCGGACGAACACGGTCCGCACGGCGCGCGACAGGCCCGGATCGAGCGTGAACCTTTCGCGCGTCCAGTCGCAGGAGGCCCCGAGCCGCCGCAGGGAGTCGGTGATCCTGGCCCCGTACAGCCGCCTCCAATCCCACACCCGCTCGATGAATCTCTCGCGGCCGAGGGTCCGACGGTCGAGCCCTTCCTTCGCGAGCTCGCGCTCGACGACCATCTGGGTGGCGATCCCCGCGTGATCCGTTCCGGGCAGCCACAGCACGTCGCGGCCCTGCATCCGCCGCCACCGCGCGATGACATCGTGAAGCGTGTGCTCGAACACATGCCCGATGTGGATGTTCCCCGTCACGTTCGGCGGCGGGAGCACCATGGAGAAGGGCGGCCGGGGAGAGTCGGGGCGCGCCACGAACAGGCCGCGCTCCTCCCACTCGCGCCACCAGCGAGCCTCGATGGGCCCCGGCCGGAACTCCCTGTCGAGTTGCATCGGTTCCCCGTGCGCCACCGGAGAGGACGAGCCGTCCGAGGGGGCGGCCGCTCGCGAGCGCGGTCAGCCCCGCCCTTTTTCTTCCTCGCGCTCCAGCTCCCGCAGGCGCTCCCGGATGATCGCCTCGGCCAGGTCCGGCACCACCTCCCAGGCGATCTCGCGGAGGACCCGGTCGGACAGCCGGCGGACGACCGCCTCGGCCAGCGCCTCCAGGTCCGCCTCGGTGAGCCCCGGTGCGGCGAGGGTCCCGGCCGGGGAGGCTTCCCCCTGCTGCTCGCCGGCCGGGCTCGGCGCCGCGCGAACGGCGGCGGTTTGCGGGACGGCCTCTGCGGCGGGCCGATCGTCGAGGACCGCATCGGGGTGCTCGGCGGGGCCGGGTTTCTGGACCGGCGATGCGGGCCGCGCCAGGAGCTCCGACACCCTCTCAAGCAAGGTCCTGGACTCGAACGGCTTGACGATGTGCCCGTCGGCGCCGCACTCGCGGGCCCGGTCCGCGTCGAAGGGCTCGAAGGTCCCCGCCAGCAGGAGCACGGGCACCGGCCGCGCCGACCGCTTCACCTCCCGGCAGATGTCGTAGCCGGAGGGTTCGGGCATGACCACGTCCGCGAGGACGAGGTCCGGCGGATCGGCCTGCAGCCGCTCGAGCGCCTCGCGGCCGCTCGCCGCCGACTGGACGCGGACGTCGCTCTCGCTGAACGCCAGCTCCACGACCCTTCGGATCGTCGCGCTGTCGTCGGCCACGAGGATCGTCTTCCGCATGCCTGCCCTCAGAGCTTTCTCGGCCGGATGTGGCCCCGGACCCACTCCACGATCCGCTCCATGGACGCGCCGGGGGTGAAGATCTCGAGGACGCCAGCCGCCTTGAGTCCGGCGATGTCCTCCTCGGGAACGATGCCGCCTCCGAAGACCGCGATGTCGGTGGCGCCCCTTTCCCGGAGCAGCTCGAGGACCCGCGGGAACAGGTAGTTGTGCGCTCCCGAGAGCACGGACAGGGAGATGGCGTCCACGTCCTCCTGGATGGCGGTCTCCACGATCTGCTCGGGGCTCTGGTGGAGGCCCGTGTAGACGACCTCGAAGCCGGCGTCCCGGAAGGCGCGGGCGACGACCTTCGCGCCGCGATCGTGCCCGTCCAGGCCGACCTTGCCGACGAGCAGCCGAAGCTTGCGCTGTTCGGTCACCCTCTCCTCTCCGGTGGTCAGAGGACCGACACCTCCCGGTACGTGCCGAAGACGGGGACCAGGGTCCGGCAGATTTCTCCCACGCTGGCGTACGCGCGGACGGCCTCCAACATGTGCGGGATCAGGTTGCCCCCCGAGACCGCCGCATCGCGCAGGGCGTCGAGGGCGCTGCGAACCCGGTGGGGGTCTCTCGTCTCCCTCACCCGGGCGAGCCGCTCGAGCTGCCCCCGCTCCACCTCCTCGCCGATCCGGAGGATGTCCGGGCGCCTGGGCTCGTCCATCACGTACTTGTTCACCCCGACGATCGTCTTCGATCCCTCGTCCACCTGCCTCTGGTACCGGTACGACGCCTCGACGATCTCGCGCTGCGGGAAGCCCGCCTCGATGGCGGCCACCATCCCTCCCATCCGGTCAATGCGCTCGATGTAGTCCGCCGCCTCGCGCTCGAGGCGATCGGTGAGCGCCTCGACGAAGTACGAGCCGCCGAGGGGGTCCACCGTGTTCGCCACTCCGGATTCCTCGGCGAGGATCTGTTGCGTGCGGAGCGCGATGGTGACGGCCTCCTCGCTCGGCAACGCGAGAGACTCGTCGAAGGAATCGGTGTGGAGCGACTGGGTCCCGCCGAGCACGGCCGCGAGGGCCTGCACCGTCACCCGGACGACGTTGTTGTACGGCTGCTGGGCGGTGAGGGAGCAGCCGGCGGTCTGCGTGTGGAAGCGGAGCATCCACGAGCGAGGGTCCCTCGCGCCGAACCGGTGTCGCATCAGCCGCGCCCACATCCGGCGCGCCGCGCGCATCTTGGCGATCTCCTCGAAGAAGTCGTTGTGGCTGTTGAAGAAGAAGGACAGGCGAGGCGCGAACTCGTCCACATCGAGACCGGCCTCGATGCCGGCCTGCACGTAGGCGATCCCGTCGGCCAACGTGAAGGCCAGCTCCTGGGCGGCAGTGGAGCCCGCCTCCCGGATGTGGTAGCCGGAGATCGAAATGGTGTTCCACTTGGGGACGTGACGGCAGCAGAACGCCATCAGGTCCGTGATGATGCGCAGGCTCGGGCGCGGCGGGTAGATCCACTCCTTCTGGGCGATGTACTCCTTGAGGATGTCGTTCTGGAGCGTTCCCTGGAGGGCCGAGAAGGGGACGCCCTGCTTCTCGGCCACCGCCATGTACATGCAGAAGATCACGGCGGCGGGAGCGTTGATGGTCATGGAGGTGGAGACCCGGTCGAGGGGGATCCCCTGAAACAGCACCTCCATGTCGGCCAGCGTGTCCACCGCGACCCCTTCGCGGCCCACCTCGCCGCGGGAAAGCGGATCGTCGCTGTCGCGGCCCATGAGGGTGGGCAGGTCGAAGGCGACCGACAGTCCCGTCTGGCCGTGCTCGAGCAGGTAGTGGAAGCGGCGGTTCGTCCGCTCGGCCGTCCCGAACCCGGCGAACTGTCGCATGGTCCACAGGCGCCCGCGGTACATCGTCGGGTGGATCCCGCGGGTGAACGGGAACTCTCCCGGATAGCCGAGCTTCTCGTGGTAGTCCCACCCCGGACCGAGGTCCTCGGGCGTGTACAGGCGCTCGATCGGGAGCCCCGAGACCGTGGTGAACTCCACGGGCCTCTCCGGCGCCCGACGGAGCGCGCGGTCGAGGGTATTCCGCCCCCAGTCCGCGCGGCTGCGACTCGCCCGGGGCGGCGCGGTGGGAGTCGTTCGATCGTCGCTCGCCATGGCGGAACTCCCCGCGCGGTCGCGGATGCGGCGGCGCTCGCCCGCGCGCTGCAGCGCCAAAACCTATCAGCGACGCCGCGGAGAATCAAGGCTACCGCGGCTCGGTGGGTCGCTAGAAGTCGGGATCCACCAGGCCGTAGTGGCCATCGCTGCGCCGGTACACCACGTTCAGTCGCGCGGTCTCGGCGTTGCGGAAGACGAGCAGGTCCTCGCCCGTGCCCTCCAGCTCGAGCACGGCGTCCTCGGGCGACAGCGGCTTCAACCGGTAGCGCTCGCTGCGGAGCAGGCGGCGGGCCTGCGGTCGGCCGTCCCCGGTGGAGGTCGTGGAGCCCGCCGAGGCGGCCGGCTCCCCGGGGCGCCTCCGGCCGCGGCGCTTCCTCCCGGCGAGCTTCTCCTTGTGCCGGACCGCCCTGCGCTCCAGCTTTTCGACGGCCTCGGCCACGGCCAGCCGCAGGTCGTCGGTCTCCGCCACGCCGCTGAGGGAGGCCGTCCTGGACTTCACCAGGATTTCCGCCCGGTGGCGGTGCTTCTCGATGGCCAGCACCAGGTGGACCTGGACGGGCTCGTCGAGCAGGCGCTCGAGCTTCCGGAGCTTCTCGGCGGCGAATTTCCTCAGGGCGGGGTTGATTTCCACCTGCCGGCCCGTGATCTCGATCTGCATACGCGCTCCTGTGCCTCGGGCTCCGCGGCCCGGATCATCCATGAAGGACCTGTCGCGACCGCCGATCCCGCCCGTCGCCCCGCCCGGGCCGCGCCGCGCGCGCCCTCGCGCTGCCCGCC
>JBBIHW010000220.1:0-5775 GCA_037446795.1 Acidobacteriota bacterium | reverse complement strand
TCGGGTCGGGCGCTGGCCGGGGCGGGGCGGCCTGGAGGCGGCTGCGCGGCGTCCTGGTCGAGCTCGCCCGGCTCGGCCGGCGAGCGCTCTGCGAGCCCGCGGCCCGGCTCGTGTCGGGCCACGACGTCATGCGCATCCTCGAGATCGAGGAAGGACCCCGGGTCGGCGCGATCCTCGACGAGATCGGCGGGATGCAGGCCGGCGGAACGCTGCGCACGCGCGAGCAGGCGCTCGACTACCTCAGGAGCCTTCGAGACGGACGCCGAGGAGACCCGCCACCTCGCCGGCCAGGTACGGGCCCGACGCGATGAGCCCGTCGAGCTTCGGGCTCGGCCGGTCGAACCGCGGGGGGGCGCCCGAAGGGGTGAACACCGCGCCTCCGGCCGCCCGAACGAGGGCCACGCCCGCCGCGACGTCCCAATCGTGCTTGGGACAGAGCGTCCAGGTCGCGTCGGCCCGGCCGGCGGCCACGAGCGCGAGCTTGTAGGCCACCGAGCCCACGGGCTGGACGCGGAAGGGCGCGGTCTCGAACCGCCTCCACTCGCCGCGGCGGACCTCGCTGCGGCTCGCGAGCACGAGCGCCCCTTCGAGGCCAGCTCTTGCGGATGGAGCAGCCGGGCCGCCGTTCAGGGTGAGGCCCAACCCCTCCCCGCCGAGGAACGTCTCTCCCGTCGCCGGGTTCGCGATCCCTCCCGCGATCGCCACCCCGTCCTCCACGAGGCCGACCGACACGCACCACTCGGGAAGGCCCTGCACGTACTCCCGCGTCCCGTCCAGCGGGTCCACGACCCAGACCCGGCGGGCGCGGCGGCGCGAGCCGTCGTCCGCGGACTCCTCGGAGAGCCAGCCCTCGCCGGGCCGGAGGAGCTTCCCCCGGAGCAGCTCCTCGAGCCGCGCGTCCGCCTCGGTGACGGGATCGCCTCCCGCCTTCCGCTGCACACGCCCAGGCGGAGGCGGCATCGCCCGCGCGCACTCGCACGCGGCAGCGAGGGCTTCGGCGATCCTCGCGAGATCGTCCGGGGCGAGCACGGCTTCTCCGCGCCCCGCCTCAGGACCGGCCGGCGTCCGCGCCGATGTATCCCATGTGCTCGAGGTGGAGGAGGACCTCCTGCGCGCACTGCTCGGGGCTGAGCTCGGTCGTGTCGATCACCACGTCGGCGTCCGAGGGGACCTCGTAGGGGTCGGAGATGCCGGTGAACTCCTTGACGAGGCCCGCCCGCGCCTTCGCGTAGAGGCCCTTGCGGTCCCGCGCC
Organism: Acidobacteriota bacterium; assembly: GCA_037446795.1. Classification (GTDB taxonomy): domain Bacteria; phylum Acidobacteriota; class Polarisedimenticolia; order Polarisedimenticolales; family JBBIHW01; genus JBBIHW01. The sequence goes on along the minus strand of JBBIHW010000220.1, from coordinate 4,522 downwards.
TCGCACACCTCGAGCGGTGTCGCCACGTAGACCAGCACGAACCCGCCCTCGGCCTCGATCATCGCCCGCACCTCCTTGCGGACGCTGTCGTAGGGCGCGATGGGGGCGCACAGGGCGATGCCGCCGTTCTTGGTGATCTCCGACGCGACGAAGCCGATGCGCCGGATGTTGATGTCCCGGTGCTCCCGCGAGAAGCCCAGCTCCGAGGAGAGGTGCTTGCGGACGATGTCGCCGTCGAGCAGCGTGACCGGCCGCCCCCCCATCTCGAGGAACTTCACGAGCAGGATGTTGGCGATCGTGGACTTGCCCGCGCCCGAGAGGCCGGTGAAGAAGACCGTGAAGCCGCGCCGGTGGCGCGCGGGGTGCCGCCGCCGCAGCTCCTCGGCCACCTCGGGATACGTGAACCAGTCCGGGATCTCCAGGCCCTCGGCGAGCCGCCGCCTGAGTTCCGTGCCCGACAGCGCGAGCACCCGGGCGCCCTCGGGCACCTCGTCTTCGGGCTCGTAAGCCGCCAGCTCCTCGACGTAGAGCATGTTCTTGAAGGGCACGACCTGCACGCCCAGCTCCGGTTCGTGCCGCGCCACGAGACGCTGCGCCTCGTACGGATCGTAGTAGGGCGTCCCGCCGGGACCGTCGCCGGGGCCGGCGTGATCGCGCCCGACGATCAGGTGCGTGCAGCCGTGGTTCTTCCGGATGATGGCGTGCCACAGGGCCTCCCGAGGCCCCGCCATGCGCATCGCCAGGGACAGCAGCGACAGCATCGCGGTGTGCGCCGGGTAGCGCCGCAGGACGTGCTGGTAACAGCGCACCCTCGTGTAGTGGTCCAGGTCGCCCGGTCGCGTCAGGCCCACGACCGGGTGGATGAGCAGGTTCGCCTCCACCCGCTTGGCCGCTCTGAGCGTGAGCTCCACGTGGGCGCGGTGCATCGGGTTGCGGGTCTGGAAGGCGACGACCCGGCGCCAGCCGAGCCTCGCGAACTCCCGCCGGAGCTCGGCGGGCGTCCTCCGGAGCGATCTGAAGTCGTGGTGCGAGGGAAGCTGCACGCCCTCGAGGCGACCGGCGACGTAGAAGGGGTGGGTCCGCTCCAGGAGGTGGGCGACGCCCGGGTGGCTGCGATCCGTCGTGCCGTAAACGGCCCGTGCCTCGGCCAGGCGGTCCGGCTCCCAGACCTCCTCCACGGCCAGGGCCGCGAGCAGCACACCCTCCGGATCCCGCAGCGCCAGGGAGCTTCCCGGCCGCAGGCCGCGCGCGAGGTCGGCGGTGACATCGAGCGTGACGGGGATCGGCCAGAGCGTGCCGTCGGCGAGGCGCATCCGGGAGCACACGGCCTCGTAGTCCGCGCGCGAGAGAAAGCCCCGGAGCGGGGAGAATCCGCCGTCGAGCAGCAGCTCGAGATCGCACAGCTGCCTCGGCGTCAGGTCCCACGACGGCCAGTCGCGAGACGCCTCCTTGAGCTCCCGCTGCCGCGCTTCCCCTGCGAGCAGCTCGGTCAGCACACCGCCATGAGGGGAGATGAGTCTGTCAGGCACGGATCCGTCGCCTCGGCACGCCGCAGCAGGGCATCGCCGTTCCTCCCGATCCTCCGAGAGCTGCTCGTCCCACGCCGCCCGATCGCCAACCGTTCGACCGCGGCGAAATGTAGCGGGCAGGCCCGGCACCGTCAAACAACCGGCGAGGCTCTCGCACGCAGCCGCCTGCACGCGGGGCCGCGAGCCGTCCGCCGGCACACCGTGAACGCGGAGCGGTGTCAGAGCACGAAGCCCCGGCGCCGGAAGGTTCGCGCGCTCGGGCGACGCCGCGTCGGCCCGCTGCCGAACCGTGCCGGCTCGCGCCACGCGGACTTTCCAGGGGGTGCGCCGCGTGGCATGATAGGTGGCCGGGCACGCCCCAATCCGATCGCCAGGCAACGGCCGACCGTATCGCGTCGCCCGTGTGATGCGCGGAGGGGGACACGACAACATGCAGATCCGCGCCGATCTCCGCGACGTCCTGCGTCGCTCGCGGGTGATCCTGCTGCTCGCGCTCGTCGTGTCCGTCATCGGCCTCTACGAGCTCGAGAGCCGCTCCGTTCACCACATTTCGCTCATCGCGCTCGCAGGCTTTCCGATCCACGCTCTCCTGCCCGCTCGGTTCCGCCTGCCTTTCTTCCTGGCGATCTCCTGTGCCGGAATCCTCGCGGTGCTGGGATACCCGCGGGGTGTCTGGCTGATCGGCATCGCGGTGTTCCTGTTCGCGGTTCTCCAGCTGCCCGGACCTGCGTGGCTTCGAGCGGCGATCTTCCTGTCCGCGGCCGCCTTCCTCGCCGCGGTGCAGCTCAACTGGCTCGAGGTCTTCCTCGGCCCGCGATCGGCGCCGGTGCTGACGATCCTGGGTTCCATGTTCATGTTCCGAACGATGGTCTATCTCTACGATCGAACGCATGACAAGGTGCGACGACCTGTCGCGCTCCAGCTCGCCTATTTCCTGCCGCTGCCCAACGTGTGCTTCCCGTTGTTCCCCGTGCTGGACTACAGGACGTTCTGCAGGGGCTACTACGGCACCGACCCGTGGGACATCTACGAACGGGGCGCTCAGTGGATGTTCCGCGGCGTCACCCACCTGCTCCTCTACCGCATCGTCTACTTCCACCTCGCGATCTCCCCCGAGAGCGTACACGACCTTGGCGACCTGGTCAGGTTCCTGGTCACGAACTTCCTGCTCTACTTGAGAATCTCCGGTCAATTCCATCTGATCGTGGGCATGCTCCACCTGTTCGGATTCGCTTTGCCCGAGACGAACCACCGGTACCTGCTCGCCTCGAGCTTCACGGACTTCTGGCGCCGGATCAACATCTACTGGAAGGACTTCATGATGAAGGTCTTCTACTACCCCGCCTACATGAAGCTGAAGCGGTGGGGAGCGACCCCGGGCCTGATCCTGGCGACGCTTTTCGTGTTCCTCGTGACGTGGGTCCTGCACTCGTACCAGTGGTTCTGGCTGAGGGGAAGCTTCCCCCTGACGGTTCAGGACGGCGCCTTCTGGAGCGTCCTGGGACTGCTGGTCGTGCTGAACGTGCTCTGGGAGGAGCGCCGGGGACGGCGGCGGATGCTCGGCGGGCGGGCCCTCACGGTCCGCGAGCGGGGCGGGCATGCCCTGAGGGTGGCGGGCACGTTCGGCGCGATCGTCGTGCTGTGGTCCCTGTGGACGTGCGATTCGCTCGACCAGTGGCTTTCCCTGTGGTCCGCAGCGACCGTCCTCCCTTCGACGCCGGGGAACTCGCTCTGGGCCTTGAGCTGGACGGCCATCTTGATCTCGGCGCTCGCCGTGCACCCCGCTGCGTCCGGACCCATCGGGAGCGAGACCCGGGCAAGGCCGGCGGATCGCGGGCGCCTCACGGTCCTCGCCGCGTTCGTCAGCGGCGCCGTCCTCGTCCTGGGGCTGCCCGTCGTCCACTCGCACTTGGGCGAGAAGGCGTCGTACGTCGCGCGAACCCTCCAGAGCACTCGCCTCAGCGATCGGGATGCACGGCAGCTTCTCAAAGGCTATTACGAGAACCTGCTCAACGTGGACCGCTTCAACGCCCCGCTCTGGGAGCTGTACATGGACGTCCCGAGCCACTGGAGGAACATCTACGAAACCCGCGTGATCCGAGAGACCGGCGACTTCCTCTGGCACGAGCTGATCCCCGGCTCGGAGGACAGGTTCAAGGGCACGACCGTTCGCGTGAACCGGTGGGGGATGCGGGACAAGGAGTACGAGATCGAAAAGCCCGCAGGTGTCGTCCGCATGGCGGTTCTCGGAGGTTCGGACTCGATGGGGTCGGGCGTGGAGGGCCACGAGGTTTTCGAGTCCATCCTGGAGGACAAGCTGAACGCCTCCGTGGAGGCGGGCGCCGGATACGAGATCCTCAACTTCGCCATGGAGGGTTACCGGCCCCCTCAGTTCGTTCCGCTCCTGGAGAACCGGGTGTTGCCCTTCCGGCCGGACGTCCTCCTTTACGTCGGTCACACCAACGACCTGGACCGTTCGGTCTTTCACATGGCGCGCGTGGCGAGTTCGGGCATCGAGGTCCCCTACGACGACCTGCGGGCGATCCTCCCCCATGGGTCTCGGGCAAGGCTCTCCAGGGAAGAGGCGGAACGACAGCTGAACCCGCTCGGGATGGAGATCCTGGACTGGACCTACCGGCGCATCGTGGAGACCTGCCGCAGGGAGGGCATCCGACCGCTCTGGACGATCATCCCCACGTTCTGGGAGGAGCCCCCGGAGATCACGCGGGCGGTCATCGCCTCGGCACGGAGGGCCGGCTTCGAGGTCATGGACCTCATGAACGTGTTCGATGGCGAGGACCCCGAGGATCTCATGGTCGCCGTCTACGATGTCCACTGGAACGCCCGTGCGCACCGCAGGATCGCCGAGCGGTTGTACGCGGAGCTGGAACAGCTGGGGATCGGAGGTCGCCGCGCGGTCGCCTCGCGGCCCGAAGGGAGCTAGGAATACTGAATCCGTGCGGATCGCAGATTTTGTTGGTGATTTTCTAGGC
>JBBIHW010000219.1:0-5776 GCA_037446795.1 Acidobacteriota bacterium | reverse complement strand
TTCTCCAGGCCTCCCCGAGCTCCTTGAGGTGGCCGAACACCTCGGCGAAGGCCTCGTCGCGGTTGAGGGCGTGCCCTTCGAGCAGGCGCCGGGAGAAGTAATCGTAGAGGCGATCGAGGTTGCGGGCGATCTCCCCGCCGCGCTCCATGTCGAGTGTCCCGCGCAGGAGCCCCAGGCAGTCGCTCGCGCGGGCCACCGCCGCCCCCTTGGCCGCGAGGTCGCCGGAGGCGAGCGCCGCGCGCGCGCGCACCAGATGGCCCAGGGCGGCCTCGTAGGCCCGCGAAACGAGGGAGAGAGGGTCCGCGGTGAGTACGTCGTGATCCCTGTACGCTTCTGCGGCCTCGCGCGGATCTCTCATGTCCGTCTCGCCTCCGCGCCGACGCGGCTTCCCGTCAGCGCCGCCACGCTCTCAGGAAAGGCGCGCCGTGAAGCTCCCGAACGACGCCTGCTGGCTCTGAAGGGCCGCGATCGCCTTCTCCACCTCGGCGAACATGCGCACGAGGCGCGCCTTGCGCGCCTCGATGCGCGCCTCGAACCGCTCGATGTCGTCCGCCAGCCGCCTCAGGCCCTCCTCGAGCGTGGCGCGGGCGGCGGCGACGGGGCCGTCGCCGCTGCGCGTGTACCCGCGCAGGGTGGACACGAGACCTCGCACCAGGCCGGCGCTGAAGGAGACGGTCCCGAAGTCCCCTCCGGTCGAGGCCACCTCGGCTGCCGTGGCCACCACCCGCAGGGTCAAGCCGGCGTACGGGCCGTCGCCGGCCGCCGTGAGGAGCTGGCCGGAGCCGGTGGCCGCGGCTCCACCGATGCTGCCCTCCACGTCCACCCCGGCGTCCGCGGTCGGGGTCGTCCCGAACCCGCTCCCCGAGCCGTCGCCCGGGTCGGCCTGGTCCGAAACGACGGACAGCTGCGCGGCGGAGCCGAACTCGCGAGTGGTGATGCGGAGCCGGCCGCCGTCATCGGACGCCGTCGCGGCCACGCCGGCCTGCCTGAGGGCGGCGTTGACCGCGTCCACGACGTCCGCGGTGGTCATCCCGGCGGTGAGGGCCGCCGAGGCCGACGCGGATCCGACGGTGATCGTCAGCGTCTGGTCGCGCCCCAGGGCGGTGATGGCGGCGCTGCCCGCGACGGTCGCCTGCTCCGCGGCCCGGGTGATCTGGACCGCGTAGGTGCCGGCCGCGGTGGCCTCGGTCGAGCTCTGGTAGCGGATGCGCGAGCTCGTGGCCGTCGCCCCCGCCAGGAACACCCGGCCGACCTCGTCGAAACGTCCCTCGAGCTGCTCCCTCAGCGCGGCGGTGTCCAGGGAGAGCGCTCCTGTCTTGCCGTCCACCGAGACGCCGATGGCGGAAAGCGAACGGATGCCACCGAGGGGGATCCCCTCCACCCCGCTCGTGACGAGAAGCTGCAGGGCGAAGACGGCGCTGCGGGCCGTCGAGTCGGTGGCGAGAGGACCGGGCTGCGCACGGTCGAACTGCCTCCGGAAGAACTCGAGAAGGTCGTTGTACGCCTCGACGAAGGACTGGACCGCCCGGACGACGCCTTCGATGTCCTCCTTCACCTCCACGGTGACCGGGCCTGCGGTCGTCACGCCGCGCAGGTCGAGCGTGACGCCGGCAAGGACGCCGCTCACCCGATTCGAGGACGACGTCACGGAGAGACCGTCCACTCGGAGGGAGGCGTCCGCCGCGGAGGTGACCAGGTTGGCGCCGTCGGCGAGACCGAGGTCGGTCGTGTCGGTGATCGTCATCGCGTTGGCGAGGCCTGTCTCCGCGGATCGCACGACCAGCCGGTACGCGGTCCCGTCGTAGACGATCGAGGCCGCGATCCCGGCGTCCTGGGCGTTGATCGCGTCGCGCAGCGCCTCGAGGGAGTTGTTCCCCTGGGCCGCGCTGACCTCGAGCGTGATCGGGTCGCCGTCGCCCGCTCGGAGCGTGATCGTGCCGTCGGCGACGAGCCCCTGGTCCGGCGCGGCGAAGCCGTTGCTGCGGACCTTGTGGGCGGAGGCGAGCGACAGGATCTCGACGGAGAACAGGCCCGCCTCCGCCGAAGCGCCCGGCGTGGCTGCGAGCAGCGTCTCGTCGCTCACCGTCGCCACGCGCGCCCGGAAGGTGATCTCGGGGGTCAGCCCCCGCAGGCTCCCCTCGAACGCGGCGAGCCGGGCGCGAAGCTCGTCGAGCGCGGCCTCCTTCCTCCGGAGCAGATCCTGCCGCGCCCGCAGCCGCTCGAGCGGACGACTCTCCGCCCTGAGGATCGCCTCGATGATGCTCTGGGTGTCGAAGCCGCTGGCGAGACCGCCGAAACTGACCGGACCGAGCGCCATGGGGGAGTCCCTCCTACATCTGACGGTCGAAGATGGCCCCGACCAGCTCCCGGAAGCGGGCGACGAACGCCAGGTACTCCTCGGGCGGGATCTGGCGGACGACCTCGCCGGTCTCGCGGGAGACGACCCGGATCACGATGCGGCGCGTCACGCGGTCGTACGAGAACTCCATGGTGGTTTCTGCGGGGATCGGATCCCGAGGGGGCGCAGCGCCGGCGTCCTCGCGCACCGCAGCTCGGCTGCCCGGCTGCTCCACGCTCGTCCGCGTGAAGCCCGCGCGGGCCGGCGGGGAGCTCGCTGGAGAGGCGACCGGCGGCGTCATTGCGGATCCCGGGACGCGGCCGGGGAGGGGAGGACCCCTCCCCGGCGCGAGCCCCTGCTTACCGGAACAGCGACAGGACGCTCTGGGCGGTCGCGTTCGCCTGCGCGAGCGCAGCGAGACCCGTCTGCGTCAGCACCTGGAACTTGCTCATGTTGACGATCTCGGCCGCGAGGTCCGCGTCGCGGATCTGGCTCTCGGCCGCCGTCAGGTTCTGCGTCTGGACCGAGACGACGCTGATGGTCCCCTCGAACCGGTTCCGGACGGCGCCGAGATCGCCGCGGCGGCTGGAGATGTCGTCAATGGCGGCGCGGATGAGGTCGAGCTCGGCGGCGGCGCCCGCCTTGGTCGTCAGGGCCGTGGTCGTCACGGTGATCCCGCTGCCGGAGCCCGTGAGGCCCAGGCTCCCGGTGCCGCTGCCCGTGGCCGTCAGGGCGCTCGTCGTGATGGTGATCACGTTGTTCGTCGAGGTGGCGGAGGCGCCGACCTGCACGTCGAAGGTCGCTCCCGAGGTTCCGAACAGCGCGATGTCGTTGAACTCGACGGTCAGGCTCAACCGGTTGATCTCCTGCAGGATGCTCTGGTACTCGTCGTTCAGGGCGGTCTTGGCAGCGCTGCTGTCCGCACCCGAGGTGTCCGAGGCAGCCTGCTCGGCGAGGGACACGGCCCGCTGCAGCAGGTTCGAGATCTCGCCGAGCACCTGGTCGGCGATCTGCACGACGCTCACCCCGTCGTTGGCGTTGCGGACCGCCTGGTTGAGCGCAGCGATGTCCGCGCGCAGGCCGTCGGCGATGGCGAGGCCCGAGGCGTCGTCCGAGGCGTTGTTGATGCGGAGCCCGCTCGACAGCCGCTCCAGGGCCTTCGTGAGGCCGGCGTTCGAGCGGCCGAGGCGCATGAGCGCGTTCATCGCGCCCAGGTTGTTGATGACCGAGAACGAGGTGGGCATGTGGGCGTTCCTCCTTGGCTTCCTGCCGCGGCCTCCGTGCCGCGGTGGCCGCCACCGCGGCGGCCTCCCCTGCGCGGGCCTGCGAGGCCAACCCCCGCGGTCCGCGGCTTCCTTATCGGCGACAAGGCTGAAGACCTTGAGAACGCCCCGGCGACGAAATCGTAATCGGCGGGCCTGACGCCTCCCCTCGTCCGGGGCAACTCCAGGACCGGGCGTGGTGGGCGCTCCGGTTCAGCGCGTCGTCGCGATCGCGCAGCGGGACGAGGCGATCGCGGGGTGCAAGCTGCGGGTGGACGCAACCGTGGTCGAACCCGATCGCGCCGGTCGCACCGCGGATCCTCGAGGGAAGAAGACCGGGGCGCTTTCCACGCTCCGCCGCCGTGCATTCCGCGCCGCCGGTCCCGCAGCCTCGGCAGGTGCAGAAGTTGGCAACTCCGCAAGAGCCGCGGTATAAACAGGGCGCCACCGGGGTACGGCGGGGAAGGCGACGTCTCGTCCGGAGGAGCAGGGCGGTCGGCTTCCCGCGAGAGGCGAGCAGGGGTGTCGTCGAACATTTCTCGTGTATCAGGCAGGGACGCTGGTCCCTCTGGAGTGGTCCTCCGCCCGGGGTGGACGGGCGTGCTGGTCTGGAAGGGGAGGACCTCGCGATGAGGCGGGGACAGATCGTCCTGTTCGGCTTGCTCCTGGCGTTCCTGGTCACTCTAGCCCAGGGGCCCGCTCGAGCCGCGGCCAACTACGTCGAGCCATTCGACGACAACGGCCCCGTGGACCCGGGACAGTGGGGCCCGAGGAACCTCATCGCGAAAGGTTGGGTGTTTCGCAATCAGAGCTCGCCGTTGGGTTCGAGGGGCTGGTACGACGGCATCTACTTCACCCCTCAGGCGGGACCGGGTTACCTGGCAGCCGACAGTCTGGCGACAGGCTTTTTCGGGGGCAGGATAAGTCTCTGGGCGATCCTGCCCGCCGTTCCAGGACAGGAAGCCGGCGACGAGCTGACCCTCTGGGTGAGGGCCGAAGTGTCGAGCAACCTGGACACGCTCCAGATTCGCTATTCCCCTTCGGGGGGGACCTCGACCGGGTCGAGCGCGACCGACGTGGGCGATTTCACGGATCTTCTTCTGGACATCAACACGATCCCGACGCTCGGCTGGACCCGGTACGTCGTGAGCCTGCCGGGTAGCGGCCGGATCGCCCTGCGCTACTTCGTCAACAGCGCCTGCAACTCCGGCTGTTTCACTTCCAAGATCGGGATGGACACCCTCTCCATCGGACCCCCTCCGCCTCCCCCGTGCAACCAGCCCCCGATTCCCGGTCCCGGCGAGACCGTCGTGTGGACGCAGGCAGGAAGCCCGTACGAGATCTGCTCCGACACCGGGATCCCCGAAGGTGGGGAGGTCGTGATCGAGCCCGGGGTCACGGTCAACGTCTTTTCCGGCCACTCGTTGACCGTGGCTGGAACGATGCGGGGCGAGGGAACGCCCTCCTCTCGCATCGTCATCACGGCGCAGGCCGTTTTCCCGCCGGCCGTCGTCGTCCAGGGCCTCCTGGATCTCGATTTCGCGGACATTTCGGGGCAGGTCCGCCCGGACTCCGGAAGTTCGGTGCTGCTCGCGCACTGCACGTTCAGTTCCCCGGGGACGCTGTTCAGCCCCGGCGGCGACGGCGTCGTGGACTACCAACCTCCCTACGTGGACGTCTCGAATTGCAGCTTCCAGAACGCCGCCCTCGATGTGAATGGAGGCACCCTCGCCGCGCGGCACGTCACGATCCAGAACTCCTACCTGCGAAGCGAGAACTCGTACTTCCTGCTCGACGACATCACGGTGCAGGACTCGATCGGGGACAGCATCATCCTCGCGAAGGATCATCAGCCGGTCTACTTGGACAACCTGACCGTGACGGGAGCGAGCGGGGCGGCGCTCTCTCTTTCCGGGGCCAACGCCGGCAACAACTTTCTCGTCGGGCCGACCACGCTTCTCGCGGGCAACCAGTACCCGGTTCTGCTGGAGGACGGCGGCCTTCTGCCGGGAAGCTCGCTGCCAGCGTCGGGCAACGCCAACAACTACGTGTTGTGGGACATGTCCGCCCTGGTGGATGTGCGCGGGCCGGTAGTCTTTTCTCCTGTCGGCGTGCCTTACGTGATCCAGAATACCTTCCCCCATATCACGGGAGAAATGACGATGCTCCCGGATGT
>JBBIHW010000218.1:0-5776 GCA_037446795.1 Acidobacteriota bacterium | reverse complement strand
CAGGATCCCTTCGCCCCAGCCCGTGCACGAGGCCGCCCCGGCGGCGTCGTCGGCGTAGGTGCCGGCACCGGGGATCGGGGTATCTCCCACGCGACCCGGCGCCTTGTCGAGCGTGCCGCCGGTCGAGGTGGCCGCGGCCACGTGGCCGTCGCGGTCGAGAGCGACGGCTCCGACGGTCCCGTGGGGGAGGCGAGGGCCCGCGAACTCGTGGTGCACCAAGTCATGCTCGCCGCGCCGGATCCGGAGGTAGCGATCGAGCTCGCGCCCGACGAGCAGGTCCCGATCCTGGCACAGCTCCGCCCCGGTTTCCCGCGCGAACTTCCGCGCTCCCGCCCCGACGAGCAGCACGTGTCGCGTCCTCTCCATCACCTGCCGCGCGACGCTCACCGGGTGGCGCACCCCGCGGATCGCCGCCACCGCCCCGCCCCGCAGCGTCGCCCCGTCCATGATCGAGGCGTCCAGCTCGAGCTTGCCTTCCTGGTTGAGGTGGGCCCCGCGGCCGGCGTTGAAGGTCGGGTCGTCCTCGAGGATGCGCGCGACGAGCTCGACCGTGTCCACGGCGGAGGCCCCAGCCCGCAGCGCCTTCCAGCCGCGCGCGAGCGCGCGCCGCAGGCCCGCCACGTGACTGGGGACCTCCTCTCGCGGGATGTTCCACGCGCCGCCGTGGATGGCGAGGGCAATGGGCACCGGGAGACCTCGCGCAGGATTGAAGCCCTGGGGCGCGACCGGCCGGGCGCTCGCTCGGCTTCGTGGCGGCGTAGTATAGCGAAGCTGTTGTCGCCGCCGGGACGTGGCGGAAGCGTGTGGGAGTCGAACCCACCTCGGACGGCCGAGCCGCCCGACAGCCGGTTTTGAAGACCGGGAGGGCCACCGGGCCCCGTGCGCTTCCGACGGGAGGACGCTCGGAAGCGGTCATGCTATCGGCGCGGCGATCGCGGCGTCAACCGGTTCGAGCGGTGTTCGAGCGGCCGGAGCGGCCTCGCGCTTGACGGGCTTTCTCCCGCGATGCCAGAATGCGCCCCACCGTTCGGGGCTGTAGCTCAGTTGGGAGAGTGCTTGACTGGCAGTCAAGAGGTCGCGGGTTCGAATCCCGCCAGCTCCACCACGAGAAGCCGGACGACGACCCGGCGTGCCCCGCTTCGCGGCAGAGGCCGACTCAGCCTTCCCCGAACGCGGCTCGGAGCCACCTGACGCGGGGGTCGGCGAGACTCGCCAGGTCGCGCTTGACCAGGTTCAAGGCGAGAACGCACGTGTCGTAGTGGTCCGAGAGGCGCGCGAACAGCACCGCCTCTCGCTCGTAGGGGCCCACGTTGAAGGCCGCCACGATCCGGTACGACTCGCGCCCGACGTGGGCCCAGTTCACGAACAGGTCCGGCACGCGCGTCGTCGCGTGGCGGGCGACATGCTCCGGGAACAGCCCGAGGAAGAACAGGGTGTAGTCGCCGATATGGCGACGGACCTCGCGCTCGCGGTCGAAGGAGGAGGCCCGCGTCCTCGGGTCGGACTCGAGCAGCATCTCGCCCACGTCGTCGAGTCGGCGCCCCATGGCGTCGCGAATCCGATAGACGTTGTCCACGTGGGTGAACCGCGTCATGAGGTGCGCCATGTAGCCGGCGAGATCCGGGTCGGCGAGCGCGACGTCCTGGAGCAGCGCCTTCCGGCACAGCCGGTCGAAGAGGACCGCGAGTGGGTGGTCTTCCGGGACCGCTGCCGGTGGTCTCGGTTGCGGCATCGCTCGGCCTCGGTGCCGCCACTGCCGACCCCGGTCCGCGACGGGCACCCGGCCGGAGCGGCGGCCGATATGTAGGATAGTCTCGCGGTCCGAGGAATCAAACCCGGAGGCGGGGGAGGAGAGCGGACCGGGAGCGAGAGGTTTCCGATGCCCATCTACGAGTTTTACTGCCCGGACTGCCACGTGGTCTTCAACTTCCTGTCGAGGCGGGTGGACACGACGCGCCGGCCCAGCTGCCCGCGCTGCCACCGCCCGGATCTCGAGCGAAGAGCGTCCACCTTCGCCGTGTCCCGGGGCCGCGCGGAGCCGGCCGGGGAAGGGTTGCCCGACGACTTCGACGACGAGCGGTTCGAGCGGGCCATGGAATCGCTCGGGAACGAGATGGACAGCCTCGACGAGGAGGACCCGAGGCAGGCTGCGCGGCTCGTCCGCAGGCTCTACGAGTCGGCCGGCCTCCCGATCGGCGGAGGGATCGAGGAGGCGCTGCGGCGCATGGAGGCCGGCGAGGACCCCGAGGCCATCGAAGAGGAGCTCGGCGACGTCCTGGACGAGGAGCCCGCGGCCGAGCCGCCGAAGGCGGCGGTGGGTGCGCGGCTGAGGCGGATGCTTCCCCCGCGGGTGGACCCGGAGCTGTACGAGATGTAGCTCCCGCCGCCGGGCGCGCCGCGCTGAAACCCGGCTGTCGCCGCCTCGTAAGTAGCCACCCGGAAGCTCGCGGTCCGGCTCGGATCCGGGGAGGAGATCATGAGAAAGCTGTTCATCGGCGCCCTCGTCGCGCTCGGCGCCCTCACGCTCGTCGTCGTCGTCCTGGCAGCGGGGGTCGGCCTCGCCTCCCTCGTGACGAAGGGGCGCGTGCCCGCCGGGACGATCCTCGAGGCGGACCTCGAGGCCCCGCTGCCCGAGCTCGTCCCGGACGATCCGATCGCCCGGCTCCAGATGGGCAAGACGATGACGGTGCTCGACGTCGTGTCGGCCCTCGAGCGCGCCTCCGAGGATCGCCGGGTGGCCGGGCTCGTCGCCCGCATCGGGGGCGGTCTCGGGCTCGCCAAGACGCAGGAGCTCCGCGATGCCGTCCTGCGGTTCCGCTCCAAGGGGAAGTGGGCGATCGCCTGGGCGGACACGTTCGGCGAGGCGGGATCGGGGACCGGCGGTTACTACCTGGCGACCGCCTTCGACGAGATCTACGTGCAGCCTTCGGGCGACATCGGCCTCACCGGGCTCATCCTCGAGAGCCCCTTCCTCCGCGGAACGGTGGACAAGCTCGGGTTGGTGCCCCGCCTCGACCACCGCCACGAGTACAAGAACGCCATGAACGTGTTCACCGAAAAGAAGTACACGGACGCGCACCGCGAGGCGACGCGGAAGATCATGGAGTCCTGGTTCGGCCAGATCGTGCGCGCGATCGCCGAGGCGCGGAAGATGTCCGAGGAGGAGGTCCGGGCCCTGGTGGATCGCGGCCCCTTCCTGGGGCGCGAGGCACTCGACGCGGGCCTGGTGGACGGGCTCGCCTACCGGGACGAGGTCTACGAGAAGGCCAAGCAGAGGGCGGGCAAGGGCAGCAAGCCGCTGTTCCTGTCCAGCTATCTGCGCCGCGCGGGGAGCCCCTATCGGAAGGGCGCGACCGTCGCCCTCATCTACGGCGTCGGCCAGGTGCTGCGCGGGGAGAGCGAGTACGACCCGGCGAGTCAGGAGCCGACGATGGGATCGGACACGGTCGCGGCCGCCTTCCGCGCGGCCGTGGACGACAAGTCCGTGCGCGCGATCCTGTTCCGCGTGGACAGCCCCGGGGGCTCCTATGTCGCCTCCGACACCATCTGGCGGGAAACCGCCCGCGCCCGGAAGGCCGGCAAGCCCGTGATCGTCTCGATGGGGGATGTCGCCGGCTCCGGCGGGTACTTCGTCGCCATGGCCTGCGACAAGATCGTCGCGCAGCCGGCCACGATCACCGGCTCCATCGGCGTTCTCGGGGGGAAGTTCCTGACCACCGGGTTCTGGGACAAGCTCGGCATCAGCTGGGACGAGGTTCACACGAGCCGCAACTCCACCATGTGGACCGGAACGCACGACTACTCTGCGTCCGAGTGGGAGCGCTTCCAGGCCGCGCTCGACCGGATCTACGAGGACTTCACCTCGAAGGTCGCCGACGGGCGCCGCCTGCCGAAGGAGCGCGTGCTCCAGATCGCCAAAGGAAGGATCTGGTCGGGCGAGGACGGCAAGGCGCTCGGCCTCGTGGACGCGGTCGGAGGCTACGCCGAGGCGCTCGCGCTCGTGCGGGAGGCCGCGGGCCTCCCCGAGGACGCCCGGATCCGACTCAAGGTGTTCCCGAAGAAGAAGACCCTGTTCGAGGCGATCTTCGGGAGGGAACGGGACGGCAGCGAGGGACAGGCGACCCTGAGGCTCGCAGCCCGCCTGCTCGAGCTCGGCCGCCCGGCGGCTCGCCTCGCGCGGGAGCTCGGTCTCATCGGTCCGCCGCGAGGGGAGCTGACGACGCCGCTCGGGCCCGCGCCGGCTCCTTGAGGGCCGCTCCCGGGGCCTGCCGACTGCCCGTCCGCACGGATTCGCGGTCTGGGCTCGCGGAAGAGGCCGGCTGCTCGTATCGTTCCGGCAGCGACGCCGCCATCGCGGCCGATCCCCCGCTGCAGGATGGCGGCAACGGCCGATCCCCGAGCGCGGGAGCCCCCGAGCCAAACCGCTCGCCCGACAGGGCGACCGGCCGATTTACGGTCGCCGGCACGGCTTCCCGGGAGCCGGCCTCCAGGCTCAGTCCGGGTAGAGCAGATACGCCTCGCGCCGCTCGAGAAACTCCCGGAGCTCGGCCTCCCAGGCTTCCTCCATGCGCGCGACGGGAGCCCCGGCCTCGATCATCGGACGCAGGTCCTCCCGGCCGAGCAGCAGGTCCATGGCGAGGCGATCGGTCTCGAACTCGTACGGCTCCCGGCGCCAGTCGAACGCCTCCGGGGCGAGGGCGCGGGCCTCTCGGAGAAGCGCGAGGTAGGTCCGGAAGGGGCGGAACCGCCGGCGGTCCGCCACGTGGACCTGCACGCCGCTGCAGGTGACCCCGGCGTGCTTGTGGAACATCGGGCGGAACCACGCCGCCCGGAAGCGCGCGCCCTCGAGCCCGGCACCCTCGAGCGCCCGCGCGAGTTGCGGGCCCGGAAGCCACGGCGCGCCGACGAGCTCGAACGGCCGCGTCGTGCCCCGCCCTTCCGAAAGGTTCGTCCCCTCGACGAGGCAGCCGCCCGGGTAGACGCGCGCCGTGGTCGGGGAGGGCAGGTTCGGCGAGGGCGCGACCCAGGGCAGGCCCGTCTCCTCGAACTCCATCGAGCGCCGCCAGCCGGCCATGGGGACGACGCGAAGGTCGCAGTGCAGGCCGAGCTCGTCGCGCGCGAGGCGCGCCAGCTCCCCGGTCGTCATCCCGTGCCGCACGGGCAGCGGGAAGCGACCGACGAAAGACGCCAGCCGGCGGTGAAGGACGGGCCCCTCCACCTCGAGCCCGCCGATCGGGTTCGGCCGGTCGAGGACGACCACCGGGACCCCGGCCTCCCCCGCCGCCTCCATGACCAGCGACAGGGTCGAGACGTAGGTGTAGTAGCGGCTGCCGGCGTCCTGCAGGTCGTAGAGGATCGCGTCGAGCCCATCGAGGTCCTCCGTGCGAGGCCGAAGCGCGGACCGGTCGGTGCGGTAGAGGCTGACGACCGGGAGCCCGCTCGCGGGATCGGTCCGCTCCTCCACGGGCTCCATGTCTTGAGCCTCTCCCCTCACGCCGTGCTCGGGCGCGAACAGCCGCACGAGGCGGGGATCGCCGCGCTCGAGCAACCGCTCGACGGCGTGCCGCAGGCCGCAGTCCACGGAGGCCGGGTGGGCGACGAGGCCGACCCGGGCGCCTCTCGGCAGCGTGGCGCCGCGGGCGCTTCCCTCGAGAAAGACCTCGAGGCCAGGAGCGACTTGGGCCATGGGTGCACCTCCCGGGCCGAGCCGCTGCGCGCAGCCCGCGCGAGCGCGCTCACCGGCCGGCGGTCGCCGTATCTTAGTGGGCGATGGCGG
>JBBIHW010000217.1:0-5826 GCA_037446795.1 Acidobacteriota bacterium | reverse complement strand
GATCACGTCGGAGGAGACCAGGGGCTCCTCGGTGTATTCGAGGATCCCCTGCAGCGGGGCCGTCTGCGCGGCCTCCCGCATCGCGGCGTTGATCGCCTCCGGGGTGGCGGCGGTCTCGAGCTCGGCCACGAGGTCCACGGTCGAGCCGTCCATGACCGGCACGCGCATGGCGATCCCGTCGAGCCTCCCCTCGAGCTCGGGGAGCACCTTTCCCACCGCCCGCGCGGCCCCCGTCGTGGTCGGGATGATGTTCTCCGTGGCCGCCCTCGAGCGCCGCAGGTCGCTGTGGGGCACGTCGGCCAGGCGCTGATCGTTCGTGTAGGCGTGGACCGTCGTGATGATTCCCTTGACGATGCCGAACCGATCGTGGAGGACCTTCGCCACCGGTGCGAGGCAGTTGGTCGTGCACGAGGCGTTCGACACGATCCTGTGCTCCGGACGGAGGTCGGTGTCGTTGACGCCAAGGACCACAGTGGCGTCCACGTCATCCTTGGCGGGCACCGTCAGGACGACGCGCTCGGCGCCCGCTTCCAGGTGCTTCGCGCAGGCCTCGCGCGTTCGGAACTTCCCGGTGGCCTCCACGACGAAGGCGACGTCGAGCTGCCCCCACGGGAGGCGGACCGGGTCGCGCTCCCCGAGAAGGGCGACGTCCTGGCGACCCGCGCGGAGGCGGCCGTCCTCGAGGCGCACGGCGCCGGGGAAACGGCCGTGGACCGTGTCGTATCGGGTGAGGTAGGCGATCGTCCGCGAATCGGCGACGTCGTTGATGGCGACCACGTCCACTCGGGGGTCCTCCGCGACCAGACGGAAGACGGCCCGGCCGATCCGGCCGAACCCGTTGATGGCGATCCGCACAGGTCGTCCCGACATGGTCAGCTCGCGACCAGTTCCCGCCGGGCCTCGAAGGCGGCGAGCCTGAGAATGAGCTCGACCACGCGATTGGCGTAGCCCCAGCCGTTGTCGTACCACGTGACGGTCTTCAGCAGGTTGCCCCCGATCACCTGGGTGGCCAGGCCGTCGAACACCGCCGAGTGCGGGTTGCCGATCACGTCCGACGAGACGATCGGCTGATCCGTGTACTCGATGATGTTCCGGTAGCGCGTGGCCGCGGCCGAGCGGACGACCTCGTTGACGTCGGCGGCTGTGACAGGCTGCCGCATGAGCGTCACGAGGTCCACGGTCGAGCCGTCAGGGACGGGGACGTTCAGAGCCGTGCCGTCCAGCCGTCCCTCGAGCTCCGGGACGACCTTCTGGACGGCCAGGGGAGCCCAGGTCGAGGCGGGGATGATGTTGGCGGGCGCGGCGCGCGACCGCCGCAGCTCGCCCGCGGGGACGTCGGCGAGCCTGAGCTCGTTCGTGTAGGCGTGGACGGTGGTCATGAAGCCGCGGTCGATCCCGAATGCCTCGTGCAGAACCTTGCAGATGGGGGCGAGGGCGTTCGCCGTGCAGGAGCCGTTGCTGAGGATGCGCATGTCGGGGGTGAGGATGCCGTCGTTCACGCCCATGACGACGACCGCGTCAATCTCGTCCCTCGGGGGAACCGTCAGCACGACGCGCTTCGCCCCTCTCTCGAGGTGCTTCTCGAGGACCGCGCGGGTCCGGTACTGCCCGGTGGCCTCGATCACGATGTCCACGCCCAGGGCGGCCCAGTCCACGTCGCCGGGCGCTCTTCGCTGGAGCATCTGCACACGCCGCCCCTTGCAGTACAGGACGTCCCCCGACACCCAGACCGGCTCGCGGAAGCGGCCGTGGACCGTGTCGAACCGGAGGAGGTACTCGAGGCTCCTCGGCTCGGCGATGTCCACGATGGCGGCGACCTCGATGTCGTCCCGCGGGTAGACGATTCGGAAGACGTTCCGGCCGATCCGCCCGAACCCCATCAGTCCCACGCGCACGCTCACGGCTCGGCCTCCCTCGCCCCGGGCGCCCGGATCCGCTCTCGCAGGTTAGGCACGCCAGAGCGCGCGCGCAAGCCGCCCGCGGACCACGGCGCTCGCCGACTCCCCGCGGCTTTCAGGACCTTCCTTCGCACGCGCTGCAGGGGCAGCTCCTGCGCAGCGCCTCGAAGGCGTAGATGCCGGCGTCGTGCCCGTCGGACCAGACGATCTGGACGGCGTAGGCGCCGACCGGGACCAGCCGATCCACGGCGAGCTCCTCCGGCTGGGGCCCGCGGACGACCCGCAGCGGGGAGTCCTCGCGAGGTCCGGCCGCCCGCGCCCGGCAGCCCGCACACGGGCAGTCGCGCCTCAGGCGGTCCAGCGGATAGTAGGACTCGTGACCGTCCGCCCACGCGATGGCGAGCTCCCGCCCCGCCACCGCGATGTTGCGCGGCTTGCAGGCTCGCGAATCCTGCCCGCTCGTCATGTCGGCGCGGGCCGCTTCCCGCACGCCGTCAGGCCGGTCCTGCGGCATCCGCCGGCCCGAACTCCCGGACGCCGAGCGCCAGCTCGCGAAGCCGGGCGTCCACGCGGGCGAACACGCTCCCGTCCGGATACCGTCCGTCCGGGCCTCTGGCGCCCGCCTCCACCCCCGTCAGGATCTCGAGCGCCTCCTCCACGGTGGACACGGCGAAGACGTGGAAGCGGCCGGCCGCGACCGCCTCCACCACATCCTTGCGGAGCATCAGGTGGCGGGCGTTGCGCGCGGGGAGGAGGACGCCCTGCTCCCCCTCGAGACCCATCAGCCGGCACAGGTCGAAGTAGCCCTCGATCTTCTCGTTCACCCCGCCGACGGGCTGCAGCTCCCCTGCCTGGTTCACGGACCCGGTCACCGCGATCCCCTGCCGCAGCGGCACGCCCGCGAGGGTGGAAAGCAGCGCGAATAGCTCGGCGGCCGACGCCGAGTCCCCCTCCACCGAGGCGTAGTTCTGCTCGAAGGTCAAGGTCGCAGTGAGCGTGAGCGGCTTGTCCTGTGCGAAGCGGGATCTCAGGAAGCCGGCGAGCGTCAGGACGCCCTTCGTGTGGATCGCGCCGGACAGCTCCGCCTCCCTCTCGATGTGGAGGATGCCCGCGCGGCCCATCGCCACCACGGCCGTGATGCGGGCAGGCAGGCCGAAGGCGTAGTCCCCGAGGTCGAGCACCATGAGCCCGTTCACCTGGCCCACCTTCCTCCCGCGCAGTTCGAGCAGGATCGTCCCCTGGGCGATCCGCTCCCGCAGGGTCTGCTCGATCAGGTCGAGCCTGCGGACGCGTTCGGCCGTGGCGCGGTCCACGTGGCGCTCCTCGACCGTGGGGCTTCCCTCCTGGCGCGCCCAGTAGGCGGCTTCCCGCACGAGGTCGGCGACCTCGTTGAAGCGCGTCGTCATCTTGTCCTTGGACCCGGACAGCCGCACGCCGTGCTCGACGACGGCGGCGACGGCCGAACGGTGGAACGGAGGCAGGCCGTCGTCCCCGCACTTCTTGTGCACGAAGCAGGCGTAGTTGTCCAGCTCGACCTCGCTGCGCGGGGTGTGGAGGGCGAAATCCGCCTTCACCTTGAAGATCTTCTTGAAGTCCTCGTCGAGGGCGCAGAGGAGCCGGTAGATGTAGGGAGTCCCGATCAGGACGACCTTGACGTCGAGGGGAATCGGCTCGGGCTTGAGCGCGACGTTGGCGAAGAAGCTGAGCGGATCGGCTGCGCGGATCTCGAGGACCCGCGTCCTCAGGGTCCTCTTGAGAGCCGGCCACACGCCGGGCTCGACGAGCACGTCCATGGCGTCGAGCACGAGGAAGCCGCCGCTCGCGCGGGCGAGGCTGCCGGCGCGGATCCGCGTGTGGTCGGCGGTCCACTCTCCCGACGGCTCCCGCGATGCCTCGATCGTCCCGAACAGGTTCCGGTAGCTGGGCGAGGTCTCCCACAGCATGGGCCGGCCGCGCGTGTCGCCGTGATCCACGACGAGGTTGACCGCGTACGGGTGCAGCCGCTTGCTCAGCTCCTCCCGCGCCCGCTCCCGCTCCGAGCCCGCGGGCTGAGGCTCCTCGGTCTCCCGGAAGGCGTCGAGGTGATCGAGGATGTGCTCGACGACCTCGCCCACGTACGCCTCCACGCCCGGCGTCCCGAACGCCTCGCGGAGCTCGGCCGCGGCCTCCTCGACGATCGGACGCGCGAGCTCCTGGTCGAGTCCCACCAGCTCGTGCCGCAGCGAGCGGTCGAGCTTCCGGAGCTCCTTGCGCATCTCCTCCATCGCCTCGCGCAGGGCCTGGAACTTCTTGCCGAGCTTGTCGAACTGTTTCGCCTCGAACCGCCCTTCCTCGACCAGGGTCTCGAGCTGGTCCATGGGCACCGGGTTGCCCGCGACCACAGGAGCGAGTTCGGGGCGCGCGAGCGGGCCGATCTGGACCTGGACCAGCGCGAACCCTTCCTTCTCCACCCGGCGCTCGAAATCCCGCAGCCGCTCCTTCTGGACCTCCTGGGCCCGCGACACCCGCTTCTCCCGCTCCTTCCGGTAGAAGTCCGACTCGAAGAGCTCGGGAAGCGTCTTCCGGAGACCTTCCACGAGGTCCTTCATCGCCTGGGCGAAGGCGCGGCCGCGACCGGCGGGGAACGAGAGCAGCCGCGGCTGCTCGGGATTGCGGAAGTTGCGGACGTAGACGAGATCGTCGGGAGACGCCGGACCGCGCTCGAGCGCGGCCAGCTCCCTGCGCACGCAGGTGGACCGGCCGGTGCCCACCTCTCCCGCGACGAAGATGTTGTAGCCGTCGGTGCGGAGGGCGAGGCCGAGGCGCAATGCGGCGAGGGCCCGGTCCTGGCCGATGATGTTGATGGGGCACTCCCCGATCTGATCGGTCGTCTCGAACGGGAACTGGGCGGGGTCGCACCTCCACCGCAGCTCCGCCGGTGCCAGACGGAACCGCTCCTCGGATGGCCGGCGCGCGCCCTCGTCCACCGCCCTCGCCTCCGGGTCCCGCCACTATACTAACCGGCCGACACCCCTCGGACAGGACCCCGCGGAACCGGGCCGCTCGGACCTCGTTTCACCCGGTGTCCGGAGCCACGGATGGAGGGCCGGGCGAGCGAAGACCGCGATCTCGTCGAGTCCGCCCTCCGGGGCGACGCCTCGGCCTTCCGGGACCTGGTGGAGCGCTACCAGAACCTGGTGGCGGCGCTGGCCTGGCGGTACGGGCTGCGGCGCGAGGACATTGAGGACGTCGTGAGCGAGGTGTTCGTGAAGGTGTACCGGAACCTGGGCCTCTACCGGCCGGATCACCCCTTCTCGACCTGGCTCTACCGGGTCGCGATGAACCACATCCTCGACCATGGGCGGAGGCGCGCTCGGGAGGGAACCCGCGTCGAGCTGCCGCGGGAGCTGCCCGCGCAAGGGCAGGGAGCCGAGGAGGCGCTCGAGGCCAGGGAGCGGGCCCGGCTGCTGCGCGAGGCCCTCGGCGGGATCGCGCAGAAGTACCGGGACGCCATCTTCCTCGTCTACGTCGAGGGCGTGCGGGTGGACGAGGCAGCGCGTCTGTTGGGGGTTCCGGAGGGGACGGTGAAGACGCGGTTGATGAGGGGCCGGCAGGCGCTCCGGCGGCTGCTCGCCCGCCGCTGCCCGGAGCACTTTGGAGGCGCGACATGAGATGCCGGACAGCGCGTCGGGCGATCACGGAGGCGCGAGTGCGGGTCCTCTCGCGGCGCGCGGCGGCGGCGCTCGAACGCCACCTCGAAGGTTGCCCGGACTGTCGCGAGGACGCGCACTTCGAGACCGCTCTCGCGTCCGGCCTCGCCGAGCTTCGCAGCACCGGACCGGAAGCTCTCGATCTCGCCGACGAGATCCTGGCCCGCGTCCGGCCGCTCGGGGCGGCGCCCGGCCGCGCGCGCTCCCGGCTCCCCGTCTTCGCCGCCGGAGCCGCCGGA